>JAFGMA010000298.1 GCA_016927835.1 Candidatus Zhuqueibacterota bacterium
ACGGGTAAGAATTTCATAAAAAGCTGTCATTGCGAGCGAAGCGAAGCAATCTTTTAACTATCTGTAAATATGTAGATTGCTTCGTCGCTGCGCTCCTCGCAATGACAGGAAATATACTGAAAATTTAAGCCATAACGAGTATAAAACCAATGCTTTCCTGTAAAATACAGGAAATTGAATTATTGGATAATCCGTCTTCTGGGGAGATATGATCGAATCGGGGTTGGGGTGATTGAGCGTACAGGAGAAATATAAGGAGGCAGATCATTGTGCAGATTATGCCTACAAATTTGAGAAATTGCGCCATCAAATACTCCTTTGCTCCGGTGGAATGGAGTTAAATTGTAAAATTCAAGCGATTACTCAATTCAGACATAACGAAGTTGGTGTGTAATTCAGGATGAATCACTTTTCGACAATCATTACGTCTGTCCAAACAAAAGGATTCCCCCTGAATGACATTGCGATCTTCTGGAATATTATCTGCTAAATGCTCATTACAAGTAGATTCAGCGCAGCAGCAGCATTTTATTCGTCTGTGAAAATTCATCAGCGGTTAATTCGTAAAAATAGACACCACTGCCCACAGCATTGCCATTTTCTGCGCGACTATCCCAGGTTACCTCATAAATACCAGGCAGCTTTTGTCCCTCGAATAATACACGGATTCGCTGACCCAACGCATTGTAGATTTTAACGGATACAAACGTTGCTTTCGGAATTTGTACACGGAAATACGTCACAGAATTGAAAGGATTGGGATAATTTTGGCTCAGTGAAAAGACGGTGGGTATCGAAGCCGTCTCAGGCGTTTTTTCAACCGCAGAGGTAATCCCCGCCAACCAGGTGATCGTTCTTTGAAACAGGTTGGCAGCCGCATCCTCACGGGGACCAGCGATACCTTCCAGTCCGAAAGCAAAATAAATCAGCCGGCTGCGCGTATCCAGATTTTCGCAGCGAATGGCAGCGGGTTCATGTCCGGGCAAATATGTCATCACGGTTACTGCTGAGTCGAGTGGAGCGATAATACTCGGCGAATTCTGGTTACCGGCGCCGCCGTATTGCCCGGTAAAATGCACAGAAATGCCGCCGGCAACCGGATCTCCCGGGATGCCCAGCAGCCGTTCGCTGCCGGCTATATCCTGCTCAAACAGCGCATGCAATGTATTTGTGAAAAACAGGGAATCTTGCTGCGATCCATCTTCAACCAGGTCATAGCCGATATTTGAGCCGCTCAATGCCAGTCTTCCGCCGCGATTGAGAAACGACTGCAACAGGAGTTGTTCATCGGCAGTCAGACTGGTTTGCGCGTCGTTGCCCGTGAACCAGAAAACGATATCGTACGCATCGAGAGTATCTGTGGGCAATCCCTGATTGGCGATACACCAGTGATTCAACTTGATTTGGTTTTGATCCGCCATCTGCTGATAATAGCCTTCATAATTTTCGCCATTGTCATCATCAACAAGCAGCACCGAACCGGTTCCGATATCAATAAAAATATCTAGATTGAAGCGATATCCTTCGTTGCAGGAAATATTCAGCGATAATCGGACGCTGTGTGGCAATATTGAATTCAGTGCGGAAATGATGAATGGCGTTGTATTCAAAACGTTGGTGCCAAAATCCAGATCGCCGAAATCCGCTTTGTCGGCAAAAATCGTGATGTAGGGGCTGCTTGAAGTAAGCGTGCCGCTCGCTCCGGTGATAGTCGCGCCCAAATTTCGCAGTTGAATGCCCAACTCGACCGTTTCGCCCGGATCGAGATGTCCGTTATTATTTCCGGGCGAATCATTTATTTGAATCGACGCTGCTGCAAGCATTGGCGCGGATATTTTCTCGATCTGGCACAAAATCCAGTCATCTTTGTCCAGCAGGACATCTACCGGCTCTTCGGACAGCGTGAATTCGAAAGGTGTTATTTTCTGCTTTACCGGAAGCACGAATGTTGTTTCGGTTGCGGCTGTTCGAATCGTGATATCGACTGGCATCTGAAAAATCGGGCCCAGCGTCTGATTCTGGACAATGCCGCCGTTGACCGTGTAGGTACTATCTTCATTCTGCTGTGCATTCCATGAATAGGCATATACCGGGAATCCTTCCTGGTAAATCCACTGGTGAAAATACGCGTCGAGATCCTGCCCTGAGACTTCTTCAGCAAGCGCCTTGAATTGCTCGGTGGTGGCTGTCCCGAACTGATGCGCCGGGTGTGCGTAATAGGTGCGCAACAACTCAAAAAAGGTGGCGTCGCCAATGACGTGGCGCAGCATGTGCAAAATCCAGGATGCTTTGTTATAACTCAACCCGGTGTGGAATATTACATCGTTTTCGGGATCTTCGATATAAATCGTCCCGGAACCAAAATATTTCACACTCGCCTGCGCCGAATGGAGCGCCCTTTCTCCGTAAGCAACCTCATCCCAGAGGGCTTCACTATAGCGAGCGAAGCCTTCATTCAACCAGATATGGTGGAAAGAATTGCAGGTGACCATATCTCCCCACCATTGATGCGACAATTCATGGGCAATGAGCCATTCTCCCCAGCCACCGAGGCTGGTAATGGTTTGATGTTCCATGCCGCCGCCCCAGACGAATTCGGCATGTCCGTACTTTTCTTCAATAAACGGATAGGGTCCGAAAAGCTCGGAAAAGGCTTTGATCATATCTTTGGTTTTGGCATAATTATCCGCGACCATATCTGCATGATCGGGATAGACAAAAAACGTTATTTCCATTGAATCGGTATCGGAATATTTGTACCAATCAGAGTAGACATAATACGGATAAATCGCGATCGATACCAGGTACGTAGCGATAGGGTAGCGTTCCCGCCAGCAATACGTTTTCTTCGTCCCCAGATCGATTACTTCGCTCAAGGTTCCATTCGAAGCGACAATCAGTTCCGCCGGCACCGTAACATTGATATCCACGGAATCGGCTTTATCGGATGGGAAATCCTTGCATGCCCACCAGTTGCGCGCGCCATAGGGTTCGCTGAGGCTCCAGATCATGGGCAAACCATTATGGCTATCAAAACCGAACGCTCCCAGACCACTCTGTGCCGGTGAACCCGAGTATGCCACCTTGAAATTGAAGGCATCGTTTTTTTTCAACGTGCGTGGCAGGATGACTGTGAGCAGGTCCTTGACATGGCTGAAATTCAAACTGGTCGTATCTGCCAAAACATCGCTTACCTGCATATTTCCCAGCAGATTCAATTCAACCTGTTGGAGGCTATCGGACACGACGATCGCCCTCACTTCTGTTTCGCCGGTGATTGTCCTGGCACCCGGATCAATCTCCAGGATAATCCCGTAAAATTTGACATCATAATTTTCCTGATTCGGAGTGATCAAGCTCGAGCCAGCCAGCATTCGCTTGTAGAACTTTTCTTTTTGTTCCGCCAGTTGCGCATGCTCTGCTTTCGTTTTTTCGAAATCTGGTTTAATTTGAGCAAATATCAAATTGACAAACAATAAGATAAAAAATGAAGTGAAATAAAGCTTTTTCATTAATAGCCTCCATTTGAATGGGTCGAACGAAAACGGCAATTCGGTTCTTAAACACTTATTTTTATTGATCGGTTTGATTTCCATTGCGGAGATAAGAATATTGCCTCGCGAATTAATTAATGCAATGCAACCACAGATTTCGCAGATATCACAGATCATAATTTAGGAGTTGGGATAAAATAAATTACCCATTAAAATTTCTTAAATTGCTATTTATCAATATTATTTTTAAGCAAAATGTCCAAGTTATACTTTGCACGGGCACAAATTGAACTTTCATGTCATTGCGAGCGAAACGGAGTGCAGCGAAGCAATCCCATGAGGTTAAG
>JAFGMA010000299.1 GCA_016927835.1 Candidatus Zhuqueibacterota bacterium
AATCGTTTCCAAAATGTTAGAAAATTGAGTTAAGTCTAATATTTTGGTCAAAGATTCGCTTTCAAAATATCAAAAAATCGAATAATTTAATTCACCTAAGTCATTTAATTTCAATATATATTTTCTTAGAAAAGGACTTTTCTTTCAGACACTAATTATATTATGGCTTATATGCTTAAAATGGCTATAAATTGAACTTTGCAAAACTATTAAAAAAACGAAACTGAGATATTTTTTGAAATGCGTAAAACGTAATTAGTAATGCGTAACTTTAAAATTAATTAAATATTACGCATTACGTTTTACGGGTTACAATCAAAGAAATAATTATATCAATTCTCCATGTTTTAAAAAATGATAAAAGTTCAACAGATAACCGTTCATGGTACATGTTATTTAATAATCGCAAACTTGCCCAATTTTTCATCGCCAGTTGCTTTCGCTTTTATATGATAAAAATACATCCCGGCTGCCACTTCCAGTCCTTCTTTGGACAGCAGATCCCAATACACGATTCCTTCATCCGACGCATTATTGACATTGATTTCATCCACCAGAATCCCGCTGATAGTGAATATTTTAATATCGCATTGAGCCGGAACATTTGTAAACATGATTCGGCGCCGCTGATTGAGGTAGATATTTCCAACGGCAGGTTCCATGGCATTGGTGGCGATATACGGATTGGGCACAATCCTGATTTTATTAAAATTTTGGCTGAGTTTGGCTTTATCCAGATCGCCTTCCGGCAATACCTTAAACAACAGGGAATCCGTTTTATAAAAAGGGCGCTCATAAGTGATGAAATATACATCATCCGGCTGCGGCAGATCCGATTCATCAGCAGCACCGAAAAAGTCAATAATGAATGCAGCGCCGGCCCAATTTCCTGTAGAGGTGAGCGGTCCCACAAAAATTCGATCTTCGAGGTAATCGAATTGATCATTTTCATTGACGTCCTGCACGACCAGATCCAGTTTTTCAAACACACCGCTTGAATCGACGACTGATTTATTTATAACATAAAAAGAGAAGTTTTGTCCGAACAGGATTCTGGTGAGCTTGACCCCATTTTCATCTTTTAAACTTCGAATGCGTGCTACTTGCCCGGTATAGGCTGCCGGGTCAGCGGTAAAAATGATATTAAAATCATAAGGGAAGTATTCTGATTCTTGAGTCAATGTGATATTTAGCAGCGCAGATCCCTTTACCCAGCCAGAATTTTCAATATCATACCTGGCGGTAACAATCGGCAGGTTTATTTTCAACCGCAAGCCTTCGAAAACATCGGAGGTAACTTCCCTGCCCGGATTTAAGTAATAAAAATTATTATCGTCATCATACAGGATATTATGTCCGTTTTTTATGTTGTGAGCTTCCTGGTATACCAGCGTGTTGTTGTCTGTGACATCGTAAACAAAATAGCCGCTTGTGGTGTAAACCACCCCGTTTTCATAGCCAGGGATCGACTTGACCGGAAAGATATCAAATTTCACCTTGTAGATGTGATCGGCTTCCAATACTTTTTCCGATAAAATTTCCGGTGTTACCGTTCCGATACCCAATTTGATATCATCTTTGATAATTTCAACAGATGGCGGAATATAGCCGGCGGCTTTTTGATGGGGTGTTACAATCTGCACATTTTTGTCATAATAACTGATATTTTCATCTTCATCCAGCCATAAAATCATTGTATTTTCTGATGGACTGATTCCCAACCCCGGCACACCGTAATCGTAGGCGACTAAAGCGTAATAATAGGTACGCCCGTTTTCAACCAGGGAATCGACGTAGTGATGGACGATTCCGGTTTCATTGCCTAAATTATAAAGCACACCGTTGTTATGCCCAAATTCGGCGAATCCGCTGATGGTATCAATTTTATCGCATTGGAAGAAGGGGATGATTGCATTTGGCGCGCCGTAGCCATCAGTAATAGCTAGTTTTGGATCGGAGAATTTCTTATCAGTCGCCTTATACAGCTTGTAGCCTTCAAAATCATTGACGTTTCCGATGAAGGGATCCCTGGTGCGTGTATCCGCCACATTATCCCAGGTCAGGATCACTTTTCCGTCACCGGCTGTGGCGGATAGTGTCGGCATTTTTGGAGGCTGGACAAAACGATAGTCTTTTTCATAAATTGCCTGGACGATTCTTTTTTGCTCAAAGAGCGCGGGAGCCGTGTGATCGGATGATTGAAGTCCGGCAAGGGGATCATACGAATGCAATTCCGACATTGAGATATGTTCTTGCTCGCTTTTTTTCAACGGGAAAACGCCTGATGCGAACGTTAAAATGAGGTTGCTCAGATTTCCCGACCATTCGACCAGTGCTTCGGTACCGATTAATTCCCACATTGATTTATCCCCATTGAACCAGTGATAACTGGCATTTTCGTTGGGAATATTGAATAGCCTGAACGATGTCAATCCAATCATATCGGATTCAGAAACATCGGTTTCGTTAAAATTGGGCTCGCAGCCAAATCCAACCTTGAAATCCGGCTGATGATTGCATTCCCCTTCATCGGGTCCAAAATAATTCAAATCACCGGGCGCAACCCCATCCAAACCCACATCATCCCCGGGATTTTCCCCTGGATCAGGATACCATTTTCCGTCACCGCCCAGAGTGGCATAAGCGCCGTTGCCGTTCAAGTCCTGCCCATCCTGCCAATCCTGATCTTCATCCGCATCCCAGTGTGGTTTAAGCTCGTCTTCGGTCAATTTATAAAAATTTAAAAAGGCAGATAAATTATCAATACCGTCGGTGGGATTTTCCAAAAAGTTTATCGGGGGGTTATTGCGCATTTCATCCACCAAACCATCTTGATCATTATCTTTATCATCGCGGGGCACGCCGGGGCTTTCGAGATAAGCAAAACCGAGTGTGCCGGTTGTTCGACCACCAAATCCAATCCCATCGCTATCCCAGCAGTAAGCCATATCTATGTAGGTATCAAAATAGCCCACATCATCACTGGCGTTTTCGCCGCCGATCCAGGTATCAACCCAATAGCCAAAAGCGACCTCCGGAAGATTATAATCCGAGATGTTCGCAATGGAATACTCCCAGAAAATGGCATCTCGCGCCTGTGGATTATTCCATTGCAATCCGCGCTGTTCGACCCGAATCCCCAATCCGCCCCATGGCTTCCCTTTTTGAATACTGACGGAAGGTCGTTTATCACCGATGCGCACGCCCGGTCGCGGATAATATTTGACGCGATCCTCTACTCCCAAGTATTCCTGATCATGTGCATCATTTACTACAAAATAGGTTTCCAGTTGGGCGAAGGTAATCCCGCGCCCGAACATCCCGTCCCATTCACCGGGCCATTTCAGGGCATCTCCGGCAGCGGGCCATCCTGCCCTGGGCCAGGAAGTGGAATCGTTGCTCATTGCCGGATACTCGCTGGTTTCATTGAAATAGCCGAAGACCGGATAGAAGCCCCATTCGACTTTGCCCAGGGGATCGACATCCATGTGTTGGCGATAGCTGGTCTGGCAATAATAGAGCGTATCGAGGTTGTTTTTCAATTGGATGGCATCCCAATTGTCAACAGGTATGGTATCATTTTCAATGTAAATACGCGCGCCCACAAGCAGCCCAATCCCATCGAGTGTTCCGGTACCATCATAGGTATTAGGCCAGCGCGACCATTGGGAACTAATCGCTCCGGGTACCCAGTTGGAGAGTTCGGTGGTATTTTGAAAATATAGAAATACGCGATTCCCGGTCATGAAACCCTCACGTTCGGCGGCAATATCGCCGGCAGGGTCATCAGGACCTTTATATTCTTCGGTTTGTGCCTCGAGTTCAGTGACAGAAAATAGAATTATCACCAGCAACAAAAATTTTAGTTTTTGCATGTTGAATACACCTCATGTTAAAAAGATGTCGATCTTGCTTTTCTTCGCCAGAATTCCGATTCTTGCTGGGGTGCCAGTCAATTTTAAATGATTAAAAGGATACACCTAAACCGATTTTTATCAACCGCGGAGCGCTGTACATTGATGGATTTTGAACTGTATCGACATACTCATTAAAATCACTAATATGACTCGATTCATCACTCGGTCGGATGATTGAGGTATAGGCTCTTCCGGTAGTTGCATCGACCCAGTACTCGTTCAGGCAATCGAATAAATTGTACACGGAATAGTTCAAACGAAGCGCTATATTTTTATATTTATATAGATCGATGTAACCATTCATGTCCACAGAATAGGCGCTTTTTTGATAGGCATTGTTGGGATAAAAATTTATATTTGCCACCCTGTTTTCAGAAATCGGAATCCACGAGAACGGCGTGCCCGAGTTGTAATAGCCTGTGAGAGTGATGCCAAAGCGCTGTGCGTTATAACCCACAGTGACATTGAACGTGTGCCGTTGATCCCAGCTCATCGGGATTAATGTTGGGATGGGATCTTTGCTTTCACCCGCCCGATTAAACGTTTGTGTCGGATTGTCTGCGTTTCCCCTGGTGTATTGCAGCGTGTAATTTACATGCGTTGAAAGGTGCCCCCACATATAATCAATCTTCAGTTCCATGCCTTTCACATTGCCATAATCTTTATTGGTATGCAATCCGTACTGGGTCTGATTGTACGTACTTACAACTTTAGTGCTCAGCAGATTGTAAATGTCCCGATAAAAGACAATAACCTCCAGCCCCAGATTTGGAATCAGTTCCTGCCAGAGCCCTACTTCATATTGAATGGTATTCTGCGCCTGCAATTGGGAATTTCCCATGGTTGTAGCGTAATCGGATGGAGCGACGCTAAAGGAGTGATTTTGATAAAGCGCTTGCAGCGCTGGCATTTGAAAAAAGTGCCCATAGCTGAAATGCAATACAGCAGCATTTCCTAATGTATACGATAGCCCGAAGCGGGGACTGATTTGAATCTGTGGTTTTGTCTTCGGATATTTGGACATGCGTTCAGGGTCAAAAACAAGGTTGCTATCCGAATCGAGGACATAATGCCCATTTTCATCTCTCAAATATTCATTGGATTGATTCGCCGGATTTCGGCGCTGAGAAGGATAAACCGTATTTGCATTGAAATAGTCAAAGCGCACTCCGATATTTACAACCATTTGATCAAATTCCATTTTATCCTGGACGTAGGCTGAGAATTCGTAGGGTTTTACATGATAGGCATCGGTATAAGTGGATGAATCCGGATCGATCATCGGCTCATAATTCGGGTAAATTTTTCTGGGCATAACGCCGCTGAAATCATAATAGCTGGAATCCTGATCGCCTAACCTTGCCTTAAACGCATTCTGAATTTCGTGCCAGGAGTGATCAAGATCGTGTTGCGTTAATAAAACACCTCCTTTGATTAAGTGGCGTTGATTGAATTGCCATGTCAAATCGAATTTTGCATTATAATCTTTAAGTGTCCGCTCGGTGTGGCTTTTTTGTTGCCCACCGGTATAAAAACCAGATATTACGTTTGTTAAATATGAATCGTGTACATAGCGGCTATCCAGGGGGTTTTTGAAGACGTAATATCCATAATAATTATCAAAGTACGATAGCTTGATATCATAAAATATTTTGGGGGATATCATGTGATTCAACAAGAAGGTATACATATCTGTTTCTTTGTAATTCGTGCCCAATCCATAAGGATTATATTTAAAATTGTGATCATAATCTCGCCATCGTTCATCATTGCGTGTGAATAGCAAGGAAAGTTTAAGATTGCTAAACAGGGTTGAGGTTAACTTGCCCATGTATGAATTTAATTTGCTATAGCTTAAGGGGACAAAGCTGCTATCACCAGTGTGTAGGGAAATCCATCCCAACGAATTATCTTCAAGATAGCCGCTATAATCATTTACATTGAACCGGTGAATTGCGTTTAAATATCCCTCATTGTCCTGCAACCGCACATTCATAAAGAACATAAGCCTGTCTTTCAAAACCGGACCGCTGAGTTGAAATTTGGTATCCTTTTGCCGATCCGCCTGGCTATTATCGAGTCCGATAAAAATATTATCGTGTGAGGTATAATAATTGGCATAACTTGATGAGAACGCGCCTTGAAAGGTATTGCTGCCATCTTTGGTAACGGCATTCACAACCCCACTCATCGCCCTGCCATATTCGGCGTTGAACGTTCCGGTAATGACCTCTAATTCTTCAACAACTTCCTTTTCAATATCGACAGCACTGTTTTCGCCCGCGAATGCCTCAATAACCTGAATCCCATCAATCATAAAAGAAACTTCATTTCTTCTGCCGCCGCGAAAATGCCCGTTCACGATCCCGGCTTGTAAATTCACAACCGAATTGATATCCTCTACCGGCAATAACTCTATTTGCTCGGATGACACATTGCGTATGGAACTTGTTTGGTCTTTTTTGGTGACAATTTTTTCTGCTTTTACAACTATCGTCTCCCCTTCGAGAATTGTTTCGAGGAGTTCCGCCTTGACATGTGTTGTCCGATTCACAGAAACGCGAAGATTTGTTACCTCATATTTTGAATAGCCCATCATTTGCACAACCAATTTATAGGAGCCCGGCGGAACATTGATAATAAAAAATTCGCCATTTTGATCCGTCGCCGCACCAATTTGAGTACCTTCAATGAAAACATTAGCGCCAGGCAATGGCTCTCCGGATTTTTTATCCACCACACTCCCGGCAATTTTGCCGGTTGTCTGCGCTTGAAGCAAAACCGCGGGCAGCGCAATGATTACTAATGCAATGAATACCTGTCGTACAGATGCTTTCATTAATATTCTCCTTAAATAAGTTAACCGATCGTCACATCAAAATCGGTTGAAGACGCCTGAATGTGGGCGATATGCTGTTGGCAAATTTACAAATTGTATCCTACGGTATATGAAGCTGTTGAGCTTATTTGCACTCCATTTTCGAGATACAAGACGTCTCCTGCCCTCATCCCCAGCCCTTCTCCCAGGGGAGAAGGAAGCTCAGGTTACAATTGAATTGATGAACATGAATCAGGACACGACTGATTCATCCCAATTTTTCATACAGCAGCTTTTCGAAAATCGGCATTGAGAATTTCAAAATAGCATTCCCTGATACTATACCTATTAAGGGTTAGTTTTTAACATCATATTCTTAAGCATGTCATTGCGAGCGTAACGCAGTTGAGCGAAGCAATCTCTATGTTTACAGTAAGTTATGAGATTGCTTCGTCGCTCGTACCTCGCTACTCGCAATGACAACCTAATGTTGCTTTTTAACCCTTAACGAGTATAATCCGGCATTCAGTGTCAAGAATGGGGAACGGAATGTTGAAATATAGACATCCTCATGGAGAGCGAAGTCTAGCCGGATTAACTTCCTGCAAATGCCAATTTTGCAGTATTCTAGAATCCATCAAGAAAGGATACCGGGCGTTAGTGATTTAAAAACAATTAATCCAAACACCCGGTATCCGATAAAGTCTGTTTTTTGACAGACACTACTTGATCAAGATCATTTTCTTGACTTGCGAGAAATCTTTTGCTGACAGTTTATAGAAATAGATGCCTGATGCCAGATCCGTCGCATCGAAATTTACAGTATGAAGACCGGATTTTTGATGCTTGTTGACCAGAGTTCTTACCTTCTGTCCCAATGTATTGTAAATATTCAATTCAACAACACCATTATGTGCCAATGAGTAGTTTATGGTAGTCGATGGATTGAATGGATTCGGAAAATTGTCAGACAGAGTGTAGAACGCGACCTGCAAATTATTGTTATGCTCAACAGAAGTTGGTTCGGGCAAACCGACCCATGTAAATGTCCAGATATCCGGGTTGTTCCACCAGCCATCCGCAGTAGAATTATCACCAAATTGGATTCTGGCGACCTCACCGCCATTCACGACATCTGCATCATTAACCTGAATTTCCAGTGGCACTTTCATCCCTTCAACCGGTGTGAAAGCACTGTCGTCCGATACACCGGTGAGTACATCTAATGGTATTTTCGCTTCGATGAAATAATCTGCTGCGCCGCCCGATTCAAAGAAATAATCTTCAGTTCCAGCCATGAGCGAGTCAAGTCCGGGCCAGGCGTCAATTGTAAGCATCGTTGGCATGAATACGATACGATAATCCGGTTCAGCACCCCGTCCCCAGTAATTATGATGCGACACCGTCCCAACGATATTGTACAGCCCGATGAAAAATTCAATACTCTCATCATTCCACCAGTCAGTTGTATTGGTTGCCTGCCATGCGAAAACATCATCGATGATATCAAATGCGACATAAAGATTTTCCTGATCCATCGCCAGGTAACAGTTTACGTTCAGATCCAGTGAATCATCGATTGAACCGGCGACAACCGGATTGGTTTCGGGCTTGATGTTGAACGGAACAATGCCAGCCCATTCATCGAAATAGCCGTCGGCAACAAAATTGGCGGGTGCACCATAATTGATTATCGGATACGCTCTGCCGGTATTCGTAAAAGCAGCGGATGTCGTAAACGTTTCTGATACATTTGAGGCGGCGTCGGTACAAATAATCGCGTAATAATAGGTTAATTCGCTTTCCTTTAGCGGAGAGTACAAGCTGTGAACTGCCAGATTTTCACCTTCGGGCACGTCGGCAACCAATACAAAAACTTCTGGTGCGGTAAGGTCTGTAATCGGCTTTTCACTGGCATAAACCGTATACGTTTCACCGTATTCTGCTTCGACGTCCTCCCACACGATGAAATTGACAAATGGTGTATTTTCATCACTGGTGACGGTGACATTTGCCGGCGGTTCAGGAGGCGTCATATCGGTTTCGATATAGGGGTAGCCGATCCAGATATCGTCCAGCAGCAACCGTTCCGGAATAGTTGCGGAAGCAGCAGTGACACCTAATTCATAAATTTGTGTCAAATCAAAACCTTCGGGTACGGTAAAATCAGCCAGAGGAATCTCGAGCGCTTTCCAGTCGCCATCCCAGGTTACGATGTTCTCATCCAGAACAATTTTGGCAGTCAGGTAGGTATCATAATAGTATACATCATAGAACTCGAGGGCGAGATCGTTAATCCCTGCCGGAGCTTTAATTTTGATTTTCATTGTATCCACGGTCATGCTGTGCGAAAAATCGTGTACATTGAATTTAAAGCCATGCCCCTGCCATTCCCAATTTGAAGATTCCCACAAAATTGCGGGTGTGCCAGGCAGCCAGCCTTCACCCGGAACCAGCACCAGGTCGTTGTTATCAAATCCCCAGGCTTCGTGTTCAATTCCCGGTACCAACGCTTGACCATCAAAAATTGTCATCGTGATGCTTAGCTTCGGATGCCCGATCCATACTTTATCAATGAGAATTTCCGAAGCGATTCCGGTTTCGGTTTCAAAACTTACGGCAACGATATCCGTTTTATTAATATCTTCTACATTTATGATAAAATCCTTCAAAGCAATCGAGAACTGGTGCCAGCCGCCATCGGCTAAATCGTGCAGTTCATCAAATTTATATTTCAAGGCGTTGTTCCAGTCTGCGTTTCTGGAATCATATATCCACACGTACATGGAATCTGAAGCAGCCAGACCATTCGGCGCCTTCATTTTGAAATACACAGAATCAGTTTCCCAGCTAGCGGTCAAATCAACACCAGTGTTGCTTGAAAAACCGATAAACAAGCCCTGACTCCCGCTTGAATGGGTTGCCCATTTCAATGCTGCTGTTCCCGGAGTATATCCGGTTAGTGGCGCCGGTGCAGGATCTTCACCAAATCCCCAGGGCCAGGTGTACATATCAGCAGGGATGCCGCCATTGTAAAAAAGGATAGATGTTTGAGCGAATGCCATCTCTGCGCTCAATACGATAATTACCAAAATCGGAATAATCTTTTTCATCGTGCCTCCCAATTCCTGATTATTAATTTGGATTGACTATTCATGCAGCAAGGATACTTTTTTATTGGCGAACACCTCCTTTCGTGAATTCTACTGAAGGAAAACCATTTTTTTTGCATCGACAAATCGATTTGCTTTCAATGTATACACATACACGCCACTGCTAACAAACATATCGTACATATCTGTACCATTCCACCTCGCCCGATGAAATCCCTCTCCTTGTTCCTCATTGATAAGCGTTTTGATCTGTTGACCAGTCACTGAATATATTGATATCTTTACGCTGCCAGGCTCAGGCAAATAATATTCAAATATCGTCGCCAGGTTAAAGGGATTGGGGAAATTGGGGAAAAGTTTATAATCTGTCGGAGAATAATTATTAGAAGAGGTCGATGTATCGAGCGCGCTCACCAGGGTTACGATTGACCGCGCTGGAACATTATAGGGCATATCCGAAGAAAATTGAGCATCCTCCTTTAAATCATCTCCTGGGGAATCTGAGGTGATGGAAGGCGTAAACACAAAACTGGTTTCAGAATTTACTCCGTTGATAGTCAGTGTGATGGGTATTTCGGCTGTGCTCATATTAATCAAAACAACGATCAGTTGGCTTCGATTTTCATTCAGATATGCCGATCCCAACAATCCATATTTGTTATTCGCACCGGACAATTTCACACGAACGGATCCTGGACGAATGAAGCGGCTGTAATTTCCCAGCGCCCATAATAATTTACTCTCGATAATCGTGTGCGAATTGGGATTATTCATGTAGTCGGTATAGATGAGTCCGTCTTTGTAATCTTCGGGCGAAACAGCCGTCCACCACTGCCATGCGCTGGCGCGGAGGATGGTTAAATCGTAGTGAATCACCCGCGCGACATCCAGCGCGGTCTTAATGGATAAATCCCTTCCCCTGCCCGAATTGCCTTCCGGATCCACCAGTACGCAATATTCCGTCATCCAATATTTCCAGCCGCTGGTTAAGTACGGCAGCATCTTCATCAATAATGCCTGTCGATTCTGGATAAGCTGTGAATTTAACAGATCAGACCAGTATGAATGACCGCAAAAGTGATTTCCGATTTTTGTGTTAATATTATCATCCGCGATAAGCTCGGTTAAATAATTGCCATAATTTTTACCATATTCAAATTCCATCGAACTCGATTCCTGATACCAGCTTTTCAAATCGCCGCTCTCAACGATGGAAATCTGTATTTCCACACCCTGCCGCTGCAATTCATCGTGCAGCGCGTTGACAATGGCGCGAATATCTTCGTTACTCGCCCGATTGCCTTCCTGGTTGCAGCCGTCATTCCATTCCCATTGGGGTTCGTTGATCGGGCTGATGAAATCGAATTCAATATCCCATTCATCGCGGAAATGTTTTAAAATATCCATCAGGTATGCCGCGTATTGGCTGATATGGCTGCTTTTTAAATTGGTGCTTCCCAACCCGTTGGTGCAATTGGTATAGCCATTCAATGTCATTCGCGCGGGCGGACTATTGACAAAAGCGATAAACTGGTCGACGCCGCGTTCTTTTGCCGCCTGCAGAAACCAGCGCTCTTCCTCCTGCCGGGACCAGTCATACTGACCCTGCCCGATTTCAAACGTTTCCACCGTGCGCCAGTTGTGATTAATTGTCGTTCGGTTGATGCCGGCGCCGATATTGAAGCGCCAGGCAGAGAGTCCGATACCTTTATCAACCGAAAAAAGCAAATCAGCGATTCGTTCTTTTTGAGGCGTGTACCAGGCGCCGATTTTTTGGAACGACCAGCAATCGGATGCGCCAAAATTATCAATCGTCTGGTATTCCACACTCGCATCGATCGTAATGACATTTTCCTGCGCTGGCAGGCTGCGCGCGATAAATACCAGAAATGTGAAACTATGTAATAGCAAACGATACATCGGCATTATTCTCCGAATTCGACCAACGGAAGATTTAATCGTAATCGCTGATTCAACGCTTCCCTGGATGCAATCGGGCAAAGCTGTAGTTGATAATAATAAGACTCCGCTTTTAGCAGATATTCTTCATGCGTTCGGGGATTCCAGCTATCATCTCCGCCCAGCCCCATGAGTTGATAATCGAGATTCCAGGTGATAAAATCGCTTTTCTTCACTTCATGTGTGTGACGGGCATTGGTCAAATTTTCCAGCGTGTAATGATGGGCGCTCGTATTCAAAAGCGGCGCACCGATTGCCAGCAATCCCACATAATTCACATTCGTCAGGCAAACCCAGCGGACGTCGCTCTTGTTGCCATTTTCCTGGGGATAGATGTAGGGAACGTATTGTTCGGCAACGGTTCCCTGGTACACGCCCACCCGGGCTCCTGATTTACGGTCCCAATACGATTCGTGCGGACCCCGTCCATACCATGATAGATTTTCAAATTCCTGGGGAAGTTGCAGGAAGACGCCGACCTTTGGCAGCGGCGGTATGTTGGCGGCGGCTTTTACATGATTATCCAGCAGAATGTCGCCGGTGCCGTAAATCGTATAAATGCAGGTGTGTTGAATTGCTTCCGAGGTTCCGTTCAACTCAAAATCAACATTTATGCGGACGACTTGCGGCTGCACTTGTCTTGCATACATACTTTTTACGCTGATTTTTAATTTATCCAGTCCCGCTTTTTTCCAGCGATTTTTGAAACTTCGCTTTTCGCCGCCGGCGTCATTATCGGTTGGGGCGCGCCAGAAGTTGGGCACGGGTCCCTGCTTGAGTAATGAATTTCCTTTATATTCGAAAGCTGTCATTGTGCCCAGGCTGCGGTTGAAGCGGATGGAGAACGCCTCGCCTGAAATGAGATATGCTTCATCGGTCTCGCTGAGTTCAAGCGGTGGCATGCGGTCGATGGTCAGCGTTTGGGGATTATCACGCTCGTACAATTGAAACTGATACCATGCAAGTTCATGATTTTCGGGCGCCCAGTTCGTTGATTTTGCCAGTCGAAAGCTGAGGTCCAGCCAATATTCGGTTCCGGGTTCGGGTGCAAATTCCTGATACGGAATTGTGATAAGTTGACTTTTCCCTGCCGGGATATTTTTTGCTCCCAGCTTTCCGCTCTGGATGATATTTCCATTAGCTGAAACATTCCAATGAATTTCCGCCAAACCAAGATCCATGAAATCATAAGCATTTTTAATTTTGAAAGTTCCGGATAAAAGATCAACAGGTTCAGCTTTAATTGATTGGTACACTTTTTTAACTTCGAATAATTCCGGTTGAGGTGTACGATCCGGGAAAACAATGCCGTTGATGCAAAAATTGCTATCGGTCATTTCCTCACCGAAATCGCCTCCGTAAGCGTACCACTCCTGCCCGTCTTCCGTTTTTTGGCGTAAACCCTGGTCAACCCAATCCCAAATAAACGCACCCTGCAGCCGCGGGTATTTTTCAATGGCGTCCCAATAGTCCTGTAAATTGCCGACACTGTTACCCATGGCGTGGGCGTATTCACAAATAATCACCGGGCGATCCGGGTAACTTTCTGTCAACCGGATCATTTTTTCCACTGAAGGGTACATGTTAGCGATGATGTCGAAATGCGATGGCTCATCGGAATACCCGGGATCGGTGGCTTCGTAATGGATGGGACGGGTCGGATCGTAGCGCCGGATCCATTCTGCCATGGCTTCGTGGTTCGGACCGTAACCGGCTTCATTGCCCAGCGACCAGATAATGACCGACGGGTGATTTTTGTCGCGCACCACCATGCGCTGCGCGCGGTCGAGGAACGCCGGCTTCCAATTCGGATCGTTGGTGAGTTTGCTCCAGATTTCGTGGGTTTCGATGTTCGCTTCATCGATCAGGTAGATGCCGTACGCATCACATAATTCATACCACCCGGGAAAATTGGGGTAGTGCGAGGTGCGCACTGCATTAATATTAAACTGCTTCATGAGCTTAATATCTTTAATCATCATTTCCTCGGAAATCGTACGCCCATGATCCGGATCGTGCTCATGCCGATTGACGCCTTTCAGCGTGATGGCTTTGCCGTTCACGAGCAATTGACCGTTTTGGATTTCGACCTTGCGGAAGCCGACTTTCGTGCTTTCGATTTCCAGGACATCGCCGTGTTCGTCTTTTAACTGAAAGATGAGCGTGTATAAATACGGTGTTTCGGCAGTCCATTTTAAGGGATTGGAAATTTTTATCGATTTGCTGATTGACAATTTTTGATTTGCATTGATTGTGAATTGCTGTGCTACCGGAGTGAAAACAGCCTGACCTTTATCATCGAATAAAGTGAATACGAGTTGATAATTTTCATATTTATGTTGATTGAAATTCTGAATTTCGGCTAAAACATTCAAATCGGCGTCTGAATAATTCTGATCTAATTCAGTTCGTACCATAAAATCGCGAATATGGAGCGGGGGCGTTGAAAACAGGTACACATCCCGATAGATGCCGCTGAAGCGCCAGGCATCCTGATCCTCCAGGTAACTGCCATCAGACCAGCGGAAGACTTTGACAGAAATTGAGTTTGTTCCGTCTTTTATAAACGGTGTAATATTAAATTCTGCCGGCGTGGCGCTTCCCTGGCTATAACCGATTTCTTTCCCATTTATCCACACGTAAAATGCCGACATCACGCCTGCGAAGTGCAAAAAGACCTGCCGATCTTTCCATGTAGCCGGAACTTCAAAGGTACGTTTATAGCATCCCACCGGATTGTTGTCGTTCGGAATATGCGGCGGATCGACCGGACGGAACGGATAGAGGATGTTGGTGTAAATCGGGATGTCGTAGCCCTGCAATTGCCAAACGCCCGGGACACGAATCGTATTCCAATCAACCGCCTCGAACTTCAAATCAAAAAATCGGACATCTGCATCCGCGGGTTTTGCATACCATTTGAACTTCCAGCCTCCGTTTAGAGAATAGTACCAGGGCGAATCGGTTCGGTCCCCGGCAAGCGCCTCCGCCTCAGATTTGTAAGGCATTAATGTCGCGTGACCGGGTTCTTTATTTTGCGCGAATATTTTTTCATTCTCCCAGTCGTGTTCCTGCTGAGCACACGCCGTCATCATTACGAGTAACGGCAGGATGTAGCTGAGCTTTGCCTGGATTTTTGTTTTCATTATATGACCTTTTTACAATTCATTGAAATCCGAAGTCATTCACTTGCGCCTATTTCCAAAAAGATATTTCAACCAGACCAATCAAAAATAAGGATCAAATAAGCGTATTTCAAGTTTTAAACTGTTTGAAACTGTTAACAAAATGTTACACGAATGTTGCGATGGTTTATTTTCGTCATGCCCGGGGAGCAGTGGAAGCTGCATTGAGAAAATCATCTCGTTCACGATCTTATTTGGGAACCAATTCAATCTTTACAAGCAGCGATTCAGGTGTTTCATTTTTTTGACAGGAGAACTGGATGAGCATGAATTACAGGAAAGCTTCTGACTCGGCAAAATCTTGGTTTTCAGTTTCCTGTGGCTTTTATTATCTCAAAGCTCGGAAACAAACCCACGGGTTCAATGCGAATGGTCAAACAATTGGCAGGCTGACCTACAAATTCCATGATGATTGATTTAACTGCTCATGACTGACAGGTGGAAAGAGCTGATTAACATGCTGAGAATCATGTCTTTCCGGTGAAAAAGTACTTGAGCAATTGCGATTTTCAAAAATGATTGTTTTCCACGGATTCTAGCTAAATTACTGCTTGCATCTCTCTGAATAATTCCGCATATTTGGTTAATTTTTCCCTGCACTCTGTGTACAGCAATTTTGATCGTCCTTTTCCGATAAAACGTATTTTGAAGCAACACAGAGCAAACTCGCCTGCACGATTGATTATGAACGTTACCGCAGCGAATGACTTGCTTTTGGCTTATTTGTAAATCCAGCTTCTCCTAAATGGACTCGAGTGAATCGGTCCCAGAAAAGCATGAAAAATCCTGTTGTGCCTGAAATTATTCCTAAACTCAAGAGGAGGCTGATAAATGGAAAACGAGTCCCGGAACATTCAAATCCCGCAGGATAGATTATTATCACTTGATTTTTTTCGCGGGTTTACAATGTTTCTGCTCATCGCCGAATGGACGCCTCTTTTTAAATTACTGGTTGATCCCGCTATTGAAGGGACAATCATTCATTCCTTCGGAACCCAATTTCACCACCATCCCTGGAATGGATTGCGTTTTTGGGATCTGGTTCAGCCGTTTTTTATGTTCATTGTCGGCGTTGCGCTGCCGTTTTCAGTGGCGAAACGACTGTCGCGCGGTGAAAGCAAGGCAACAATCGTTAAGCATGCGCTTCAACGGTCTTTTCTGTTGCTGCTGTTTGGTTGGGCGTTGTACTGTATTGGTCCTGGAAAAATCACATTTCGCTTTCACAACGTCCTGGCGCAGCTTTCGGTCGCGTATCTGCTTGCCTTCTTAATAATGAATCGCTCGATAAAGACGCAGATCATTTTCAGTTTTGCATTGCTTGGTCTCACCGAGTTGCTTTATCGCACCTTTCCGATTGCAGGATTTGATCAAGCCTTTGTACCCGACAAAAATTTCGGTTCGTATATTGATTTATTGATTTCCGACGAGCTTTTCGGAGGACATTGGGTAATCTTCAATGCTATCCCAACCACAGCGCATACAGTATGGGGAGTATTGGCAGGGAAACTGCTCTTGAGCGAACGGACTCCAGCTCAAAAAATAAAGATATTGGTGTTAGCCGGATTAGCCGGTGTCATCGCCGGTTACGCGCTTGATCCGATCACGCCTATCATAAAACGCATCGCCACCAGTTCCTTCGTAATCGTCAGTGGCGGCTGGAGCATGTTGGCGCTGGCTTTTTCCTATTGGTTGATCGATGTGAAGAAAATTCAAAAAGTGCCCTGGTTTTTCGGCATTGTTGGCATGAATCCGCTATTCATCTACCTGTTTTCTCATGTTGGCGGCGCCGACTTAATTAACAATATAATCAAACCATTCACTATGGGATTTTTCGGCTGGACCGGCGAATTGCCCGCAAAATTAATTACCGCTTCACTGGCGCTGTTTCTGATGTGGTACATTTGCTTTTGGCTTTATAAACGAAAGATTTTTATCAAAATTTAAAGCTCGGAGAATACAATGGAAAACCTGGCTATCACCACTATTATTTGCTGCTTTCTAATCTTTTTCTCAATTGCGAGCAGCATCGATGCCCGGGAAATGACTTCCAATTCCGCCGGCATCAAATTAGTCGACATCAAGCCCGGTACGTTCACCATGGGCAGCAACAAGGGGCGGGATTTCTGGGATGAGCAGCCCCCGCACCAGGTGACCATTTCCAAAGCGTTCCGCATCTCTGAAACCGAAATCACCATTGAGCAATTTCGGCAATTCGATCCGGAATATACCGGCGACCCGCGCTTCGCCCCGCACGCTTCCGGGATATCCTGGTACGAGGCGGTGGCGTTTTGCCAATGGCTCAGCGAGCAAACGGGTCAACCGTACCGGCTGCCCACCGAAGCCGAGTGGGAATATGTTGCCCGTGCCGGGACCAGCACGCCATATTCCAGTGGCGAAACGCCCCCGGCGCCGGAAACCGCCAATGCCTGGGGCGTGAAAAATATGCACACCGGCGTTCGCGAATGGTGCAGCGATTGGTACGGATCCTATCCCGATGGAGCGGTGAAAGATCCGGTGGGACCGGAAAGCGGGTTGACCAAAGTCGTGCGCGGTGGTTCGCTGGACGGGCACGACCGGCTCGCAGATCGCAAGCAGTTCGATGCCGCCAGCAACCGGGCATCGATTGCGCCGGGATTTGGTCTGTACCGAGAAATAAAAGAAGCACCGGCTGCAGTGGAAAGCCAGGAATCTCAAACAACGCCCGGACTCATTGGCGTCTGGTTTGGTTTTGCTGATTTCGAACGCCCGCAGGACGTGGAAGTCATTGCCCGGCTCGATAATAATTGGGTCAATGACATCAACCGAGGTAAAGATTGGTCAGGTCGCTGGCGCGGGTTTATTACTGTACCGATCTCCGGTGAAATTGAGTTTGAGCTGAAGGTCGCCACCGGCGGCATTTTGCGGATTGACGGTAATGAAATCATTAATCAGTGGACGCAGCCCGGTGTTGGTACAGGCAAAATGATGATGGAAAATGGGCAGGCGTACCCGATTGAAGTGCTATACACGCACCACTCCGGGGGAGAAACTTATCTGCGGTTGTCATGGAATTACGCTGGTATGCCCACGCAGGTCATCCCGGCAAGCGCGATTTTTCACACACCAGGCGACCGGCAAATCGCCAGCGCCGAACTGACCGAAGAAGGCGAACGTCCTGGCAAGCACTGGATTGGTTTTCGGGTTGTGCAGGCGCCGCCAGTGCAAAAGACGGATCTGGCAGAGGTGATTCCGTTTGCGCGACTGGGTGTGCGCAAAAATTATGGGCTGGAAAAAATTGGTCCCGTAGCGGACAAACCATATTTCCGGAAGCGCTACCTGCTGCCCACGCCGTTCGATAACAGCGAAAACCGGGAAATCGACGCCGTGGACCTGCATCCGTCTTTTCGCGGGCACAATCACAGTCCCGCCCTGGCGGTGTGCCCCAACGGCGATGTGCTGCTGATTACGTACACGTCCTACCACGAATACGAACCCGGCGTTTCACTGGCTGGCTGCCGGTTGCGGTTTGGTGGCGACCAATGGGACATGCCGTCGCCAATGGTTGATTTTGCCACAGCCAATGATCATGCGCCGCTGTTGTGGACCGAGCAAAACCGTCTCTTCTTTTTCTGGGGCTGCCCGCGCCTGGACGGCGGTTTCCCGTTTCATTGGACGACTTCGACCGATAACGGAGCCACCTGGACTGAGATTCGCTTTCCACGGTTTGTCAACAAAATCGGTCCCCATTCGCGGCAACCCATTAACACGGCGTTGCGCGACAAACACGGCACGCTGTTCATCGCCAGCGACGGTTCCGGCGGAACCTCGTTGCTCTGGGCGACAGCAGATGACGGCGACGCCTGGTATGACACCGGCGGGCGCAGCGCCGGGCGACACACCTCGTACGCGCTGCTCAGTGACGGCGAGACGATTCTGGGACTGGGCGGCAAGAATACCGATATTGAGGGCTATATGCCGAAAGCCATCTCACGAGATGGCGGGAAGAGCTGGACCGTGGAGAAAACACCGTTTGCCGCGCTGGGAACCAATCAGCGCCCGAGCCTGCTGCGACTCGCCAGCGGACGTCTGTTTTTCGCCGGTGATTTTCAGCATTTCCGTGGACACAAACCGGAGGCGATTCAGCAGAACGGCTCGTACGTCGCCCTTTCTGATGACGATGGCGCCTCCTGGACGATTCGGGAACTTATCGGCACGCAGCAGCACGAAAACCCGAAACACCACAAAGGCTACCCCACGCTGGGGTATTCGGCGGCGCGGCAGGCTCCCAACGGGATGATTCACCTGATCACCACCATGAACCGCCCCTGCCTGCACTTCGAATTCAACGAAGCATGGATTCTACAAAACGGCACGCCGGAAAAAGTGACCGACGCCCAATTGATGCAATCCACTGCTACGGCGATTCGGAGTGTGAAAAAGTACACCGAATATTACGCTGACGGGAAAGAAAAATTTGTCTACCACGGCGGAGTTGCCGATGACGGCAGGTTTCTGCTGCACGGCGCCGAGACCTGGTTCTATTCCGATGGTCAAAAGCAGCGGGAGGCGAATTATGAACTGGGGCACAAAATAGGCGCAGAAACGTTCTGGTCAGCGAAAGGGAGCGTGGAGTGGACCTGGCAGCACGCCGCAGACGGTACGAGTCGCTTAACGCGTTATTGGCACAACGGACAGAAGCGCAGCGAAAGCACCTGGAAAAACCACAAATGCGAAGGCGTTGCCACCCGCTGGGATTCGGACGGGAAGGTGATCAGCCGGGAGAATTTTGTAGACGGGGTGATTCAGTAGGAATTGTGGAGAAAAGAGGTCGATTTTCGGATCAACCGCAGAGCGAATGCTGCAATCCAAAGTTTAAGCACTGGCACTTCGGATGAGTTGTGCTTTTGCCGCGAATCATGACCCATTCATGCTTGCCTCCCAAAAATATCAGGCTACGGAAGTGCTTTTATGAATATCCGTTACAACGCTCCACAGAGTTGTAATCTGCTTCTGCAGCCTGGAATTCTGGTTAAGCTCCACTCTCGCCTGCCTTCGAAATCACAGGCGCGGCTACTTGATTTTGCCGGTTGCCAGTTCCCAACTGAAATAAGCGGTTAAATAGTCCAAAACCGCAGCATAATAATTCAGCCGCGCTTGATCGTACATCAATCGCGCATCTTTCAATTCAAGCTGGGTCGTCAAACCATCATTTGTCGTTGTTTCGGTGATGTTGAACGCTTTCTCGGCAACTTTCCACGTTGATTCCGCCGATTTAATTCGCTCATACGCTTCCGTTAAAAGCAGATAAATATTGCTGATTTCATTCGAAATATTCTCTCGGGTTTTATCAATTTTTACGTGCACTTTATCCAATTCCAATTGCGCTTTCTGAATGTTAGCCCGCCGATACCCGCCGGTAAAAATGGGAAGCGATAACTTGACGCCGGCAAATAATAAATTATTTTCCTGGTCAAGCACGAAGTCATCGGATTGCGCTGAGTAGGCGTAAGCCACTGTACCGCTGAGGGTGGGCAGGTATGCTCCTTTGGTTGCGGCGACACTGGTTTTGCGCAGTTTTTCTTCCCATAATAATGCATTGAAATCAGGGCGTGATCTCAGAATGGATTCTAATGTTATGGAATCAGGTAATTGAGGGATATTATCGAAGGATCCCTCAATCCGGATTTCCTGATTTAAATCGAATCCTGCCATATTTTTTAAGGTATTCATCGCGAGATTCCAGTTGCGCCTGGCTTTTTCCGTTTCGGGTATTGTGGCGCGCCAGCGCGTTTCAGCCTGAAGCAGCGCTAGTTGCGATATCTGCCCATTTTCATATTTGAGATTCATGTTTTCATAATTCGCGCGTGCATTTTCCCGGGCAGCACGGGTGACTTCCCAGACTTTTTCCAACAGCAGGCATTGGTAGAATAGTTTTTTTGCCCCGGCAATAATCGCTTGTTCGCTGGCTTCATACACGAAATCAGTCAGTTTTTGATATTGATTTGCAGCTTTGATGGCACTGCCGACCGTCGGGCTGAATAGCGTTTGTTGGAGCCCGACGCTGGCGCTGTATTCATTATTTCGTTTCACAGGTGCTTTTACAACGCCGGCTGCCCCGGGCATGATGGCAGACATATCAAAATACATGTAGTAATCGCTGATATTGCGCGTGTATCCGGCATCCAATCCCACTTTGGGCAGCGCGGTTGAGATTGCTTCCTTTTTATTCACTTTCGCCATTTCTTTTTCTTTTTCAGCCAGCTTGAGATCGTTGCTGTGCTGGCGTACGGCAGCGAGAAATTCGTTCAGGTTGTACGTATCCGATTTCGCTGCCCGAGGTGCTAACAGCATGAATAGCAGGATTATTATTCTTGTGTATCTCATTCGGTAACTCCTAGCCTTGAACTGATTCATTTTTTATGCTATTTTTTGCCACAACATTATATAAAACAGGAATAATTACCAGTGACAGCACGCTCGAAACCGCCAGCCCGCCAATGGACACCACGCCCATGGGTTGTCGCAGTTCAGCGCCCGAAACGCCGATTCCGAGAGCCATAGGCAACATTCCAAGAATAATCGCTGCGGATGACATGATTATAGGCTTCAGCTTGGTGGGGCAGGCTTCCAGCAGCGCGTCATGCACATTCATCCCGCGCTGGCGTACCAGGATATTCGTGTAATCGAGCAGCAGGATTGCGTTGTTAACCACAATTCCGACAAGCATCACAATCGCCAGCATCGAGATGATATTCATCGAAAGCCCCGTCATCGCCAGTCCGCCGAAAACACCGATAAGTGCCAGGGGGATCGTTCCTAAAATGAGCAGCGGCTGTGTCAGGCTCTCGAGCATCGCGGCGAGCAGCATGTAAGTCAAAATGATGGCGATGATGAACGCCTGTAGAATATCGCGGGTGGTTTTGGTCAATTCTTTTGCCATGCCTCCCCAGCTTATTGAGTAGCCTGCCGGCAGATTCATTTCATTCACTGTCGCATCGATGGCATTGGTTATATCACCCATTACATATCCCTGAGCCACATCGCAGGTGAACTGAATGCTTTTGTAGCGATTCCTGTGCAAAATTTTGCTGTACCCTTCGGTAAATTTGATGTCAGCTAATTGATCCAGGCGGAATGTGCCTCCGGCGCCCACAATAGGGATGCTGCCGATTTTTTCAGGACTGTCCACAGTTTCGTCGGTCATCGTGACTCGAATGTCATACTCTTCACCCCGATCTTTATAATGCGTTGTCACCATTCCAGCCACACTGGTGCGCAACGCCAGGGCAATGTCCGCCACCGACAAACCGGTTTCTGCCACTTTATGCCGATAGGGGAGAATGGTCACTTCCGGTTTGCCCGCGCGTGAGCTGCTATTCAGATTGATGAGTCCCGGAATCGTGACCAGATTTGCCAGCATTTTGGCGTTAATGGCTTCCAGCGAATCCAGATCCTGCCCGAGCAGGAAAAATTCAATGTCCGATCTTCCACTGAACATCCTGGAGCTTTCTGTGACGCGGATTTTCGCATTTGGAATGTCCGATAATTCGTGTATCATCCGGGCATTAATTTCCGTTGTGTAGTGATTGCGTTGATCCGCATCAACCAGTCGGATGGTTAGCGCAGCGAGATTTGAGCCCTGGTCGGTTTGGCTGATTCTTCCCAACGTTGTCCAAAAATGCGAAACTTCCTCATTTTTCTGGATACGCGCCTCAATCACTTCCATTACACTGGCAGTTTCCTCAAGTTTATAGCCAACCGGCAATTCGACCTGAACCGAAATCGTGCCTTCGTCCATTTTGGGAATAAATTCAAAACCGATGACTCCGGCAAGGATCAAACTGAAACCAAGCAATATCAAAGACAGCACGATGACCAATCCGCCTCGCAGTTTATTCGTCAACAGAACTTTCAAGAGCTTTTTATACGCCGATTCCCAGGAACTGAATATCCGTTCGAGACGCTGCCCGATGGGATGCTTTTTGTTTTCGCGTTGCGGCAATATCAGGGCTGCCAGCATGGGAGTCAGCGTAAACGACATGATAAGCGAAAATATCGTTGCGTAAACAACAGTCAAACTAAACTGCCTGAACATTTGCCCGGCAATTGAAGACATGGTTGCCAGGGGCAGGAAAACCACCAGGTTTGTCCCTGCCGACGCGATTACAGCCATCGCGATTTCGGACGTTCCTTTGGAAGCGCTCTCACGGCTATCGCGCCCCAGGCTTTTATAGCGGAAAATATTCTCCAATACGACGACTGAATTTGTCACTAAAATTCCCACAGCCGTTGAAAGTCCCATGAGGCTCAGGATATTTAATGTAAATCCTGATCTCTTCATAAACAGAAATGTTGAAATAAGGGACATGGGCATGGATAAGCCCACGATGATGGTCGATTTGTAGTCGTGGAGAAAGAACAGCAGGATCAGCGATGTCAACGCCACGCCCAGGAAAATATTCATAAGCGTATCGTTTACGGAATCGCCGATCATGGCTGCTGAATCATATACGATTTCAAGCGAAGCGCCATCGGGCAACGAACGCTTAATATCTGGTAATGCTGCGGTTAATGCCCTGTAAATATGAACCGCATTCCCGTCTGAAGCCCTGACGAGACCCAATTGAATGACATTATCATCGCCGGTTTTTGTGCTATTGTTAAAATACGTCGTTCGTTCTGTCACTTCTGCGCCGAGGTCACGAATTGCCGCCACATCGCCCAGTTTTCGGGGACCATGACCCGTGGGGATTTCGAGCTCCCTGATTGTCCCGATATCGTCAAATTCGCCTTTTAATCGTACCGAGTAATCTTGAGACTCTCGCTTGAAATTGCCTGCGGGCATGTCCATGTTTTGCGCTGCAAGAATTCGCGCAAGCTGCGGCAACGAGATTGAATGCTGCAAAACGGTTTTATTGTCCATTTCAACGCGGATTTCCCGTGGCTGTCCACCGGTAACCTCAACATTCGCCACGCCTTCAATTTGCGACAATCGGTTTTTCAGATATCTGTCGGTGAAATCGTACAACTCGGTGATCGGTTGCGGTCCGCTGAAAACCAGATTGACCACAGGCAGCGCATTGATATCGATCTTTTTGATGATGGGCAGGTCGGCGTCGCCGGGAAGATCGTTCGCGATCCCATCTACCTTATCCTTCACCTCATTGAGACCGATATTGACATCTTTGGTCAAATCAAAAGCGATCAGAACGAACGAGACGCTTTCCATGGAATAGGACTGAATATAGTCGATTCCGCTGATGGGAGATACTGCATCCTCGATTTTTTTAGTCACCTGCGATTCGATCTCCGCAGGTCCGGCACCACCGTAAATCGTTTGTACAGTGATCATCGGGAAATCAATTTGAGGGGTCAGTTCAAGATTCATTCCGAAATAAGCCAGAGCGCCGAAAAGCACAAACACGATGAGAAACATACTCATCATTATGGGGCGCTTAATCGATATATCTGATAGAAACATTCAATTTTATCCTTTCCTGCAAGATTTCAATCGCATCGTACCGGGACGCTACTGACTCACAATGCGAATTTTCGTGTTATCCTCCAATAGCATCTGACCTTTGGTAATTAATAACTCACCCTGGGCAATGCCCTGGAGTATCTCAATATTCACATCCTGCTCTCTGCCGAGTACGACCTTTCGTTTTACTGCTATGTCATTCCGGGCGATAAAAACGTAATAGTGGTTTTTTTCTTTCACGATGTTTTTTCTTTCCGTGACGATCGACTTCGACTCGGCATTCCCCAGCAATCTGATTTCGGCATTCACACCGCTGGAAACGCGCTGTCCAGGATTATCAAATTCCACAACGACGCCAAACGCCTGGTTTTTGCTGTTGAGCGACAGGTCAACCTGGGCCACTTTCCCTTTTAATTCGATGCCCTGCCACAATGCGATGGCAGCATTTCCGGTGACAATATCGCTGATTATTTCTTCCGAGACCCATACTCTGGCTTTCAACTGCCGGGTTTGGGTGACGGTGAATAATTTATCACCGGATTTGACATTATCCGCTTCCTGGACGTTAATTGATGAGATAATTCCGCTGATCGGCGCTTTTACATTGACGGTCTGTTGAACCGCATCCCAATTCGCTTTGCTCACTTTAAATTGTGTTTGCGTATTTTCAAAATCCTGAAGCGAGATGCCGCCTTTCTCATATAAATTTTTCATCCGTTTCAAAGTGCCTTCCGCATGCTCGTAGGCAACTTTTGCCTGAAAATATTGCGCCGCCGGATTGTCTGTCGGGAATGTAATCACCACCGCATCTTTGGCTACGCGATCGCCCACTGAAAAGCAAACTTTTTCTACTTTATCAGCAATCATCGCGCTTGCTGTGGTTTCTTTGATGCCGGATAAAACCGAGTGAAATGCATGCTTTGCAAATATTGGCTGCTCGATCACTTTTGTTACCTCAACCGGAACACCTTCTTCTTTATGTATTTGCTCCATGCTCCGAGCTTCACTATTTTCTTTCGTGCATCCTGCAACCAGTTGCAGGATTGCACCCACGAGTAAAATTATGACGAGTGCGCGTTTCATCTTTGATGCCTCCGTTGATTCGAGTAAAATTGTTCTTTAAATATTAACGTGATAAATGAAAATCAGCACCCGAAGTTAATCGGTGCTGTAAATTTGTTTACAATCATATTGCGATTTAATAGCCGAATTAGCCAGGGCATAAGCTAGAAGCAGGCGATTGGCTTTTTTTTGATTTAATGCACATTTCAAGTGTTCGATTCGGCATATTAGAGTGTGTCGTGGAACGCAAAAAAATGCCCGATAATTCCCGCACATTTAAAGCAGAATCCGTAAGTTCAAAAATCTGATGAATGATGGACAGGTTTGTCCCAGAATGATTGCGCCACCGGAGCATACGGGCATGCCAGAAGCGGGCAAGGCTGCAAATTTCAGGCAGATCAGAAGAACACCCTTTTTCAGTCGCCTTCTGAAATAAAACGAAATTACGCAAAATACCAGATTTTTGTTAACATTCATACATGTATGTAAAAAGGAAAAAATATCAAGCTTTGATGCCGTTTAGCAGGATGTCGATAAAACATTCTATATTAATATCAAATGGCGCATCAGCGTCCATCACTAGCATGCTGTACCCTGCAATCATCGTGGCAAAGGTCGTGGCAACTGATTTTGCGTCAATTTTTCTGATCTCACCCTGTGCGATGCCTTTTTCAACTAATTTTTGCATAAGGAGCGAAAAATTTTCACCACGCCTCCTCATATATTCCCTTACTTCAGGAATCTCCCTGCGGATTTTTACTTCAATTAAATTAAGATGTTGGTTTGCTAAAAACGTTTTATCTTTTTCAAATTTTTCCAGCAAAACGCGTATTGTTTTTTCAATTTTTTTAAGAGGAGACAAGTCCTCATTTAGAACCTGCGAAAGGATCTCAAAAAACGGATCCACCTGTCCCTTCATGAGCTCAATGAGCAATTCTTTTTTATTGCCGAAATGCCAATAAATAGCACCTCGAGTTACCCCAGCCGCTTCGGCAATGTCCGATAAACGTGTGATAGCGTAACCCTTTTCGGAAAATACTTTTAATGCAGCCTCTAAAAGCTGTTTTCGAGTGAGCTCAGCGTCTTCTTTCGTTCTTCTCATAGAATCCCTCAATTTTAATTACATACATGAACGTTTGTAAATATAAAAAGTTTCATCTTTTTTATCTATTTAATTTTACGCTGGTGCTTCTGACCAGGACCACCTTAGTGTTGTCATTTCCGAATGCTTTAAGCGGTGCGTGATCGGAGTGGCGGATGCCGGAAAGGAGCATTCGCGTATGGCAAATATCCGCAAGCAGCTCTGAGTTTTTCGCTCGCATTAAAACTGCCCTTTTCGCACCGACTCCGCTGAAAGAATCCCACAAGAGGGAGTATTAAACCACAGGCTAACCTTGTGCTTTCAAAAATATACTGCCGATTTTGCCAACCCGGATAAAAAAAATCCCCCCAATCCGGATGATTGGAGGGATTTATACTGCAAACGGTCATAAATTAAACATTTTTTTACTGTCATTGCGAGGCGTTTTTTGCCGAAGCAATCTTTTAAGTGATTAACC
>JAFGMA010000300.1 GCA_016927835.1 Candidatus Zhuqueibacterota bacterium
GACGCCATAATTGCCACAGGTTGCGACTGTAATCGCATCAAATCCACGCCGAATTCCATCCATAGCCTGGGCAAAGGCTATCCGATCCTTTTGAGTGCCGGTGGGATTACCACCTTCAAATTTCAAAAATATTTGCCTCAAGCCAACCTCCCGCTCGATATTGCGTGCCCGCGCCATCGTCGTATCACCAACCTCTGATTCGAAAATGTCCTCGTAGGCATCGATTCGCTCCTCGAGCGAAAGCCGGGAATTGGCAGCAATTTCCCAGTGAGTTTTCAGTTCCGGACTGGTTAATTGAAATTCGGATGATGCGCCATCGATTAAATGATAGGGTGTCCCGGAATTCAGCATATTACTTCCATCCAAAGGGACAGGATCATCCGAGCCCTGCAATACCGATTGCTCCCCCATTTTATCTTCTGATTCGACTCTTTTCGTCATTTTCTCACCAACAATAATGGATTAAATTTGTTACATACCCAATTCCTCAGTTACTGGTTCAGTTCACGCGCAAGCTACCGGGATCCAATTTCTTCGAATCTTTGAATTTTTGATTGTCTTAATCCTTAACCGGGAACCATTGAACCATGACCCTTAGGAGCACCTTATTATTTTCGATTCATTTTAAAGAAATTCCATAATTTGTTTGAACCCGCCCAATGATGGGTCGGGAAGATTCCGGCGGCAACCATCCGCACATCTTCGATTGAAAAAAATGCCAGCGGATTATATTGGCTGATTGTTTGAATGATATGCTTCAGCTCTTTCCGCGGAATAACTGAAAAAATTACCTTCACCGGTCCTTCCTTGCCAACACCATCAACTACAGTGATTCCATAGCCATCTGTCCGCAATTTTGAAACGAGTTTTTCAGCATCCGTTCGAGTGATAATTCGGAGCACCTGTAAGCCAAGCGCCAATTTTTGTTCAATCCACATCCCGACATAACTTCCGGAAGCAAAGCCACTTGCATACGCCAGATAACAGGCAACATTATTTAAGTTATTAAAAATTTCGCGTATAGCCAGCAGCCAAACCAGAACTTCAAAAAATCCCAATATCGAAGCTAACAGCTTTTTCCCGCGTGAGACGAACGTAATCCTGAGGGTTCCCATGGAAACATCGAGTATACGCGCCATAAAAATTAAAAGAGGTAAGATAACCCAATTGAAAAGCGTATCATTCATCACTATCAACCTTCTTTTGTATTACAATATTAAATTTATTCAGAGGTTTTCTCAGTCCGGATAATGAATTCCTGTGTTGGTGGTTTTGACTTTTAATCGCTATCATAAGGTTTTTAAAAAGCGTGCCACTTATCAAGCTGACGAATAAGAATCAAAAGATCGTTTTCGGTTTGGCATGCAGCACTTTTTTGCATCGCGCGACGGGATTACTTAATGTCATAAAGTTTAAGGATTATTGCGTATTAATATTCTAAAAGCACCGTATCGATTCTAAGTACGTTTTAGAGTCCGTCGGATTTTGTCATTCCCGCATGTTTTAAGCGGTGTGCTGCCCACGGGAATCCATTGTGCAGATAGTCGAATGCATGCCCGACAGGCTGGTCCCCGAATGTTTTTATGGGGGAAGCATTCTGGTATGACAGAATGGCTTTCGCCTTTTTTGTTTTTTTATTGATTATCAAAAATCACTACTTTTCGGAAAGACTCTAAATAGCACTGATTTAATGCTTAAATGTAAGCTCAACCTATAAAGGCGCATAATATATGTAAATTTCATCTATTTTGAAAGCTTTTTTTTATGCGGCAAAATCGATGTGAGAGGGCTACAAATTGAATTTTTCAACGCCTCAGGATCGTTCGTCAGGCAAAGAGATTGGTAAATTCAGAATGATGATATTTATCAGGTTCCACAGGATAATTAATCCAGCCGGGGGCAGATCTGACCCTATTGAGAATTGGTGCCCGGATCCTCGCAGGTGGAATTTCGCATGTTAAAATTGAATCAAAAAGACAGGGAGGCATCTGCCCCGTAGAAACAGAACTGAATCATCACTCGAAAAACTGGTTGGATCAATTCCGTAGTGATTTGCATTTTCAAAGCCGCCATCTACCGCCTGGACAGGACATCCCGTTCATATTTCTTGATTTCCGTCATCCAGCCATTTCCCGGAATCACGCCGGAGCGCAGACACCAGTAATCGTAGACACTTGAAAAAGGCATGGATTTTAAATCTTCAATTAATGCCAGGCGTGACGTAAAATCAGCCTCCATTTCAAACTGCTTCAAAAGGCTGACTGGTTCCAATAATGCGACTAATAGCGCTTTTTGCGCCGCCCGCGTACCAATGACCCAGGCTGCCACACGATTGATGCTGGCATCGAAAAAGTCCAGGGCAATATTGACCCGATTTAAAACACTACCCCGAATGATTTCGTGAAAAATACGTTGCGTTTCATCATCAAACGAAACCACATGATCCGAGTCCCAGCGAACGCCGCGCGTGACATGAAGCAGAATTTCATCCGAAAATGTCAAGATCGCCGAAAGCTTGTCAAAAATGCCTTCGGTGGGATGAAAGTGCCCCGCGTCCAGGCAGAGCATGAGATCGTTTTTCATGCAATACGAAAGATAGAATTCATGCGATCCCACCACATACGATTCGGAGCCGATCCCGAAAAGTTTGGATTCCAGCGCATCTTTGGTTAGCGATTTATCCATTGGCTCACTTAAAATCTCATCCAGTGCATCTTTGAGGAATTTGCGATAAATCCATCGATCAGCAGGCGAATCCTTCATACCATCAGGTATCCACAGGTCATTGACGCAAGGGCTGCCGAGTGCTTTGCCCATCGCGGCGCTAATTTCGCGGCTGACTTTTCCATGTTGAATCCAGAAATCACGCACCGATTTATCGGGTGAAGACAGCGTCAAGCCATTGACGACTTTGGGATGGGAAAAGAATGAACCGTTGAAATCCAGCTTCAGCCCTTCGGTTTTCGCCCAGGCGATCCAGTCCGAGAAATGCTCGACGGTCAATTTATCGCGATCGACACGTTTGCCGTGGGTTTCAGCATATATCGCGTGCAAATTCACCCGCTTAACACCCGGCAGCAGCGACATCGCCTGTTTCAGATCCCGGCGCAATTCATCTCCATTTCTCGCCCGCCCCGGATAATTGCCCGTTGTCTGAATACCATCGCTGCCGTCAAGTCCGCCAGAGCTCGTTTCAAATCCCGTAACATCATCGCCCTGCCAGCAATTGAGCGAAATCGGAACATCTGAGATGGTTTTAATCACATCATCAGTGTCTATGCCATACTGGGCATAATACTCCCTGGCGAGATTATAAGCCGCTTCTATTTTTTTATCAGGAAAATTCGGAACCATTGGATCTCCTTTCAAATCGCTTGAGAATTCACCAAATTTATCAACAGAATATTTTAATTTTTCAGGTGGTGCGTTTTATCAACTTGGAGCCGATCCGAAAACCGATATAAAAGAATGAATTGGATCAGGTAAAAATTGTTTTTCCCACATGATTTAAGATGAAATCCACCACTCTTCCTTATAAATGGATTCCCGATCAACGGACATCGGGAAGGACAAGGAGGATTTTCGGATAGGCTCTTATTTTCATCAATGCTGCCGGCGCCTGGGAAATTATCAGTCTCGCCGGACGCGTTTAATTTGCTGCATAATGTATTTCGATTCGAGGCGGAATAATCTCGATTCGTGTGTGAAATAAACCATTGGTTCGCTGTAAACTGCATGCTGGATCAGTGCGGGCGCTTCATATACTTGATGCAGGTTCGAACTCGCAGGATCGATAAATAGAATGGCGCGCCCCACAGCGAAGAACAATTCATTTTCGACACTGAAAAAGCTTCCGGGACCGCGGTCGCGATATGAGCCGTCCAACGGTAATTCATTTATCTTCTCGAAAGCGTCGCCATCGAAAATAGTAATTGCAGATGTATCGGCAACCAGGATTTTTTTATACGCAGGTGCATACGCAATCGAATTGATCCGGGGCATCGCCGGAAAGCGGTGCTTGACTATGATTTTTTCGGTTTCGGGATTAAAAACAAAGAAATAGGCGTCATTTGCAACCGGCTTAATTCCTTCTGCATCAACCGATGCGCCGGCAAAAACCAGCTTGCCGTCCGAAGCCAACGCGGTAATTGAGTGATCGGGTATGGGATTCATCCACAGATTCGTTTTGCCCGAAATCGGATCATATTCAGCGATTGCGCCGCCTGTTTGACCATAATGGGCGGAAAAGCCGATGTAAAATTTATGTTTGGGTCCCTGTATCATGCCACCCCGCGGACGACAAACGCCTTCCGAGTAAAAGCTGTGCAGCGTTCGGGGATTTATTTGCTCCCATTGATTCCAGTCCGCTTCAGGATCCCAGACTGCCACATCGGCATGGGAGTACGCTGCGAAATAAAATTTATCCTTAAAGAATTTCCCGTCAAACACCTCCCCCCCGGCATCGACTACCTGGGCGGTATTGAAATTTATTTTCCGCTTCGGATCGAAGTGGAACAGCGTTTGGCCGAATCCGGGACCGCCAACAATCCCGCCTTTCGGATCGGCTGAGAGAAAATGGATGGCGGTTGCCGGCGCATCGACCGGAATCCGCTTCAAGGCGATTGATTCAGCATTCAAAGGAGCGACAAAATAGTCCTGCCCTCGAATGCCAACAACACGATCCCGATCATCGATCCCCATGATCCTTCCCCCTCGCAGATTCAGGTGCCAGATTGAATCGACCTGTTTGCTGTTGGGATTCACCCGGTAGAGCACACCTTGGGAATCCAACAGATATAGCATGTTTTCATCGGATTGGTTGTAAATCGCGGACCAATAACAATCCGGCTTCGGATGCGTCGGAATCGGTAATGGTAAAATCTCCTCGAATGAATCGCCATCAATACAATGTAACTTTCCGCCCCAGGCTGCGAATATTTTATTGCCTATCGCATTGAGTTGAACCATTGCATCGGGCTGGTTCGGCACCAGTTTTTTTTCCCCGGTCGGCGGATAAAAAGCAACCAGTGCGAATTTATTGAATCCAACCGAACTAAGCACCCACCCGTTCGGCAGGGCTGCCACGAATCGGTTGTATAAATTATCTTCTCCGAACATCTCGCCCAGGTCCTGGGCTTCGCCGCTTTGGGGATTATAGCGATATAAATTCGGGTGCGGATAGCCGCCGCTGTAAATCCAGCCATCGCTGCCCTCGGAAAGCATCCAGGTATAGTCGTTGCCGGGACCCACGCCGATTTTTGCGGTATCCCACTGGCATTTCGCCAGATCGAACGGCAAAAAAGCGCCGGCGTATTCACTGGCAACTATCAGGCGCGCGGGTGAAATCTGCAAAATGGTACGTCCGCCGGCATGCACCGGAAAATCGTAACGCTGCGCTTCGTCCTGCTGGTAATCCAAAATAATCAAAGCGCCATTGCCGCCGGCGACAAAATTGTTTAATGCCAATTTTTGACGACCATCATTCGGATCACGAATAAGCGTGCCATCCAAAAATTGGAAATTGCGGCACGGTTGACCACATTCTTTTGCCGGATCATTCACTGCTGACTCCTCGGAATAGGCGACTAACGGTATGATGAGCACCCCGATCAGGAGCGCAATTACGAAACCTGAATGCCAAAATATTTTTATCATCTGCAATATCCTGAACTTCGAATGGAGTGCCAAAGCTTGCTTTGGCTACTTTGGCAAAACAAACCGCACTCAAAAACCTTTTCAGCGCACGGAACAGCGCTAATAATGTCAAAACAGTCTTTGAATATAATTAAAAAAATAGGGTTTGTCAAGCTTTTGTTGGCTATTGGCGCAAATCTTTGACAGCCGTTAATTAGCATAATTATTCGTTAATAAACCAGTCAGATGTGGCAACGCTTGCTTTGGTGAGGATTAGCAGGTTTCAAAATCCTAATTCCCACAATTATGTGTGAGATTAATTCTACAGGCAATCCCTCAGATACTGGTCCCTAAACGCCCGTTTGGGAACCACCAGGGGCATTGTAAACCAGGAAAAGTACCAATAAATGTGTTATAGCTAAAATTACCAAATACTTTGCAGGATATGGATTAATTGGATGTATTCGAAAAAATTTCAAACTTTCGCCAGTTTAGGTGGCTCTGGTACTTGCAGCGGCGTAAAGTAGTCCGTTGGATCGGGCTCTGGATTGATTAGTTTGATTTGGTCTTGTGAGATTTGCAGTTTTGCCGGCTCAGAAAATTCAATTGGATCTTCGAAGTCGATTTCATAAAAGATTTCCTGCTCAGTTTCCAGTGTTGCCTGAATAACTACATGACTTATTTTTTGATGGGATTCAAATGTCGGGTGAGTGATTTGGTAGCCATCTTTTTTCCCCTTGACTTCCACGAACACCGGCTTCTGGGTTTGGCAAAATTGATTGGGAACCGGGAAAGAAATAAACGGAAAAATCATTTTTACTTCATTACCAATCGAGGTTACCTCTCCTTTGCTGTAATTGCCTTCAATGTGGAATATCGAAGAATCCTGGGCAGAAGTAAGTGCAAAATGCTGCGAAAGCTGCTGCAAATCATGTTTTGCTGCCTTTTCGTTAATGAAACGAGTAATGCCATATGCAATTCTGAGACGGGCTTCCCGTTTTGCAGATTCAAGAATATCCTGTTTTCGACTTTTTTCGGTATTAATCTTTTCCATAGCTGCTTTCATTTGTTCGTATGTGTCCGACATTCGCTGATTTAATTCACCAATTTTCTGTTTATAGTCGTGCGGTGGTAGGGCTTTAACATCATGTGGCTTCAGTTGAAGCATAAAATTTTGTAGTAAATTCCGCTGCTCTTCCAGACTATCCCGAAATTGTTCCCGTGATGTGAATTCGATTTCAATTTTAATTAACCTGATTAAAAGGACAAGTTGACCGGCAATTGCAGTTACTTTGGGTTCTGAAACACGTTCTACTTCCTTTTCAATGAATCCCTCTACCGTATTCAGAAATTGCTTAATGATGTATTTGACTACGGGTTGAAACATCGACCATTCGCCCATATTAAAATCAATCGACAGAATGATTGCATCTAAATGACGAATCAACCATTTTAAGAAATTAAGTAGTTTTTTGTAAACTTTATTACGCCTGAATTTTCGAATCAAACTTCTGAACTCGTTGGCTGCCAGGATGGCAACAATAAAAAATGTTATTACAAGCCCTAAAAATATGTGTTCAATTAAGCCATCTTCCCGAAAATGAAAGGTCTCGGATACGGTTTGTTCCAACACGTTACCGCGATACAGATGCATAAAAATTTTGAAATGATATACCGAGCCCCGCCAAAAAGAACCGGGACGGACACTGATTTTTCCCTGAGATGCCAATGCAGCAAAAGCATCCTTCAGACGGGGGAATGCCTCCGCAGTTTGAATTGTCACCGCAACTTGTCCGGGAAAAATAGTCTGTGGAGAAAAAGTACAAAAGCCGGTTGCCAAATCTTCTATTTTAGTCTGGCACTGGTTACTTCCAATGCTGATTAATTTTGCACTGACTTGGGTCTGTTCTTTCGTGTTCTTGCCGAAAATGTTGAAATATATTTTTACAGACTTTAACGGAAAGGAAACCGAGTTATTCAAATAGTAAATTTGCTCGAAATCTTTCGGATCATCGTAACCTACGTCCAGCGTACGAATGTACAACAGGCTTATGAAAATGATTAGCAATGCTACAACGAGCATTTTCAAAACGATCGACCAATTTCGTGGTGCCCACCAGGAGAATTCCCGCTGAACATTTTCTTTGGTAGATGGTTGCATCATGTAAATTCCTTTCTACTTTGACATATTTCCGTAAAATGTCGTATCTTGGTGGACTTCAGCATTTGGTGGAATTTCTGTGGGAACATCAAAATAACACGCGTAGAGGTCTTCGATTTCCAGCCCAATGTTCAGGTAAGCGCAGGTTTTTTGAGAAAATTGGGGGTGATTCGAAATCTGGATTTTCCAGGTATAAATATTTTCAATCTCCCCAGGATGCGTAGGACTGGGATGTGAATCGAAATCACAATACTCTTGTGTCGTGGATTCTTCGCCTTCAATGAAAACCTTGAGTTTTCCGTGTGGTAACGTTGCTCCGCAAGGGTGTTTTGCCCAGACTTCAAGATATAAGTTGTACCGCGGGACAGATCGCCTTCTAAACAAGCGTCGGAACCATCCCATTTTCCCTGCATCCAAGGTGATCCGACAGGAATCGATTTTGATTTCCCAGTTATCACGTATGATCAGATTCACGTGGGTCAGTTCAACATTCGCTTCGTCACGGACCTCTATTCCCCACTGTTTAATTGTCTTCGGATCTTGCCAGTTCGGAATGCTATCATCTAATACGCCTGTGGCTGCTTTGAAGCGATGGATGCAACCGGGTATCAGTTGATTGCCTATTGTGTCCAGTTCAAATTCTGTAAGATGAAAACTGCTGTTTCGGGTCTCGACAAAAAGAGCCAGGTCCGACATTAATTTGAAGGTATTCCGGGGATTTTGGGTAGTGACCTCAATTTCAACAATATCCGGTCGAACCAACGGAAAATCAATCTTGTCACTGTTTTGAACGTCCAGTTGGAAGTAGCGAATCCGGCGAAGTATGCCTTCAATTTGTGCCTGCAGATCATTTTTGATTTTACTAATATTGGAATCAATTAGCGCAATGAAATTGGGCATTCCCGAACCGGGAAGCGAAAAGGTGGGGGTTGGTTCATCATCGATTATGAATTTCGGTAATGGAATTGCTGCTGCCATCTCCTGCAAGTGAGCGATATTCACATTCCGCTCATGTCTTGCTGAATCAACTCCTGGTTTACCCAATGCAATGAAATAGATTGGCCACTCTTCATGATGTGTCTTCAGACGCATTAACATTTGACGGTATTTTTTTTGTTCAATTTTTCTGCGAAGTTCGGAGGTTCCATGAGGGAGAATGTTATATTTCCCATCGGAAATAAAGAAAATGTACCTCGTGGCGTTCTTTCGCCATTCCAATGTTTGGGATAAAATTTCAAATGCTGCATCAAAATCTGAGTATTGTGCTCCCCCTTTTTTTGCTTCTTGCAGCCAGTAATTGGAGTAAGTAACAAATGAATCGAAGTTGGCATGATGAAACCATTTCAGGTGCTGGTTATACTTGCGAGTTTCAGCGCTACTACCAAATGGGATGATTGAGAATCGGGTAAAATTTTTGTCAGTTTGAATTTTCTGCTCATCATGAAACATCGCCATGATGACTTCAATTATACCTTCCCAGCGAACTGCCTGAGGATCATTTTTACACATAGTCCCACTTTGGTCAATGATGAAAACAACATCACGTGGGACAGGTTTTTTGTCGCAAAATTTAAATTCCGCTTTTTTTTCGTTACAGCTCAAGATGAGGATTCCAGGGAGCAGCGCAAGACAGAGCCATATCGGTACTCTGAATCGAAATGGCATTTCGTTCACCCCGTAATTTAATTTCATCAATCAGAGGCGCCTTGCAAAGATGATGAGAAGGAGTCGTATTGGTTAAAGAATGACAGATGAGCGAGTTCGATTAGCGTATTCGTTGGCGCCGCAAAGAACAGGTTGATAATTTAGTAAAATACTGAATGTTGCGGTATAAAGAAAATTTTCAATAACCAGAAGGTAAGCAGTTCGTTAAATTTTAATCAGATATTGTTTCTTATGAATAAGTGGAATTGTTAACAAATTATAATTTAGGCTAAAAAAAGTAGAATGTCAATAGAAAAATGATTAAAAGAAAATTTTCTTTTATATTACACGAGCTTCATTTACCCTAATATGCCTTAAAACAATGAAAGTGGGATTAAAAAAATGAGCATTTTAACGCTTCAATAATTATTAAGCATTTGCAAAAATCGTCAAGAAACAATTTTAAATTTATTAATAATCAATTAAAAATGGCGATATTTGAGCTGGTCGGTCATGTCAAAGCTTGAATCGTTGGACAGTGGCAGACGAAAAAAAAGATTATTCTCTTGCCGATCTGCGAGATTAATCTCAACGGCAAAAATACCTTGACTTTTAATGCCAAAAGCTTTATTATAGAAAATCTTTTTAATGATAAGTCATTTTAATAAATGATTTATCAAATGGCGGGTCGATTCTGAAACTATCCCGGATTGCAGCGAAATGCCCATTTATAAAACAAACCTTAACATTCAATCACTCGGTATCCTGATCTCCCTCATCGCATTAATCACCATCATTTCCATAGCGACTCCCCATTTTCTGACCGCGGACAATGTCTTAAGCGTTATACGCAGTTTTTCGTTTGTCGCAATTATGGCGATTGGCGAAATGATCGTCATCATCACCGCCGGGATCGATCTCTCGGTGGGATCGATCATGGGCTTCTCCGCCTGCCTGACGGCGCTACTGATACATTCCGGATGGGGGAGTCCGCTGGCGATTGTCATCGGGATGATAACGGGCTTGTTGCTCGGATTTGCCAACGGTGTACTGATCACCCGCTTGAAATTGCCGCCATTTATTGTAACGCTGGGCATGCTCAGCATCTGCCGCGGCTTGACGTATGTGATCACAAAAGGCTGGCCTATATCCGGCTTCTCCGAACAATTTATGTTTCTGGGTCAGGGCAAATTATGGTTGATCCCGTTTCCGATATTCATCATGGTCATCTTTGCTCTGGCAGGTGGTGTGTTCCTTTATAAAACAATATGGGGCAGACAGATCTACGCTATCGGCGGCAATGAAGAAGCAACCCGGCTCTCCGGCGTCAACGTCGACAATGTCAAGGTACTTGCGTATATGATTTCCGGTTTCACTGCGGCAGTTGCCGGTATTTTGCTCATCGCGAGATTGGGTGTCGCGCAGCCAACAGCCGGCTTGAGCTATGAACTGGATGTTATCGCCGCAGCCGTTATCGGGGGAACGAGCCTGATGGGCGGGGAAGGTACCATTCTGGGACTGATCATTGGCGCGGCAATAATGGGCGTACTCAGAAACGGGCTGGTGCTGCTTGGCGTGTCTGCATTCTGGCAACAGGTCGCCCTCGGTGCGGTGATCATTTTGGCGGTGACAATCGATAAAATCAGAAAATAATCAAATAGTTATATCCGGTACACATTTTAAAAAGGAGGGACGTATGAAGCTAACACTCAAATCCGGGTTGATTTTCAGTTTGCTCGTTGTATTCTGCTTCAGTCTCATCGTCTGCGATGGATCAAATAAAGACGATAAAAAACCGACCTTCGTGCTCTGCCCGAAATCGTTGAGCAATCCCTATTGGTTTGCGGTTGAAAAAGGGATGAAAGATGCGGCAGCCAAATTAGATGTGAATGTCGAATTTTTGGGACCGGTTCAGGCGGATGTCGCGCAGCAGGTGACAATTATCGAATCGTTAATCGCTCGTAAAATCGATGGTCTTGCTATTTCGCCTAACGATCCTGACGGTATCAAGGAAATCATCACCCGTGCCATGAAGAACGGAATTCCCACACTCACCTTCGATTCTGATTCACCCGAAAGCCAGCGCATCGCTTATATCGGCACCGACAATTACAATGCCGGAAGAGAAGCCGGCAAGCAGATGATCAAATATTTAAATGGCGAAGGGAAAATCGCAGTGTTGACCGGCGGACTGGGCGCGCTCAATTTAAACCAGCGAATTGCAGGCTTTCGCGATGTATTGAAGGAAGAAAATGCTGATATCGTCGAGGTTGCCCTCGAAGCTTGCGACGATGATAACAACCGGGCACTCAATTTAATGGAAGATGTCTCGCGTTCCCACCCCGAACTCGACGGCTGGTTCGTGACCGGTTGCTGGGCGCTCATTTCGCCGAAAGCCGCGGTGATGAATGCGCTGGGCAATCGCAACAATATCGCGCTCGTGGGATTCGATACGCTGGATGAGGAATTAAGCCTTGTGAAAGACGGCACCGTCAACGCCCTCGTCGGACAACGCCCCTATGATATGGGATATAAATGTGTCGAGGTGCTGTATGATATCGTAGTGAATAAAAAAATGCCGGAAAAGGAAATCATCGATACCGGCGTAGATGTGGTGACTCTCGACAATGTCGATCAGTTTTTAAGTAAATAAGTTTGTTTGAAGGAGATCGAATTGAAGCGGTTAAAAATCATTCTGTTGATTATCAGTTTGTGCGCTATGATGACAATTCTGTTTAGTATCATTAACAGAAAATCCCCAGACCAGCTTGAGCGTTCCCGCGAGTCAGAATCCGAACGCACCAGCGGCGTAATGCGAGCGCTGGATTTCTGGGCAGCCCAACGCGCCTACCCCGGACGAATCATACCACCTGATAAATATTACGCGGAATTTACCCGCGCGAAGGCTCAGTTGAAAAAATCGGCGGATTTTCCCGAGTTCCCCGGTGAATGGAAATGTATCGGTCCGAAAAATTGCGGCGGGCGCACCAATGCTCTCGTTTTCAATCCGCAAAATCCGAATACCATTTACGCGGGCAGCGCCAGCGGCGGATTGTGGCGCTCTTACACAATGGGCGTAGGACGCGATGCCTGGCACTATGCTCCCACCGGCTACCCGGTGCTCGGTGTGAATGCCATCGCATTCGACCCCGCGGATACAACGGTGATGTACATCGGCACGGGTGAAGTGTATGCCTACCAGAATGCAACCGGCGGCTTATATGATCGCCTGACCCGGGGCAGCTATGGGATCGGAATTTTAAAAACCGAAGATGGCGGCAAAACCTGGTCGAAAAGCCTGGATTGGTCGTATCAGCAGCAGCGGGGGATTCAGAAACTGGTGATCAATCCACAAAATACCAGCGTGATCTATGCCGCCACAACCGAAGGCACCTACAAATCCACCGACGCCGGCGCCTCATGGCATAAAATACACGATGTAATTATGGCAATGGATTTGGTGATTAATCCGCACGACACGGGAACCGTATTTGTCTCCTGCGGCAATTTCGGCAGCGATGGTCTGGGCATTTATCGGACAAAGGACGGCGGAGCCAGTTGGATGAAGCTAGCCAATGGCTTGCCCACAAGATGGACCGGGAAAACCTTGCTGGCGATTTGCGATGATTATCCGGATATGATTTATGCTGATGTTGCCAATATAAACAATACACTCGGCTTATATCTGAGTGCGGATGCCGGGGAAACCTGGCAAGTCGCGAGCACCGATGATTGGGCACAGTACCAGGGCTGGTATTCGCATTTTGTCGGCGTCAGTCCGAAATCCAATGCTAATGTGATCGTCGGCGGGATCGATTTATGGAAATCGACCGCTGCTGGCGTTAATTTGAAGCAGAAAACACACTGGTATTTATGGTACTTCGACAATGTTGAGCCAGGCGGCATCGAAGGACCGCCTAATTATTCCCATGCCGATCATCACTGCATCGCCTATCATCCCACCAATCCCGATACGATTTACTTCGGCACCGACGGCGGCGTTTTCAGAACGCTGGACGGGGGCGAAACGTTTCAGGCGTTGAACGGCGGATATGCCACGACTCAATTTTATAACGGATTTTCCAGTTCCTTCTCCGATTCGCTGCTGGCGATGGGTGGCTTGCAGGATAATGCAACCGTCATCTACGAGGGCAGCGACGCCTGGCGCAAAGTTATCGGCGGCGACGGGATCGTAACCGCGATTCACCCTGATAATCCCAACATCCTTTTTGGCTCATATTATAATCTGGCTATTTTAAAGTCGACTAATCGCGGAAGAAACAATTCATGGAGCCGCACAACCAGTGGCATCGATTCCGGCGACCCGACGAATTTTGCGGCGCCATACATACTATGCTATTCTGATCCGCAGGTTTTATACGCGGGAACACATAAGGTATACAAAACCACCAACAGCGCCGGTTATTGGGTGGCGACCAATTCCGGGCAACCGCTCAATGGCGATCCTGTGCTTTCGCTGGCGGCTTCCTTTCAGAATACCGATGTGGTGTATGCAGCAACCACGCCGGTATCGCAGCCTGCCGGAATTTTCACTACACAGGATGGCGGAAACACCTGGCTTGATATCACCCATGAGTTGCCGGACAGATACCCGGTCGATCTGGCAGTGGATCCGCAAGATGATCAAATCGTTTATATTGCATTTTCCGGTTTCGGAACCTCGCATGTATTTCGTTCGGATGATGGTGGTGGCAGTTGGCAGGATATTGGCGCGGGCTTGCCGGACGTTCCGACTTCGGCAATCATCGTTGATCCGATTTACCCGGCGCATATTTATGTGGGCAATGATATCGGTGTTTACGTTTCGACAAATAGCGGAGTAAATTGGGCGGAGTTTTTTGGTAACATGCCGACGGCGATTATAATGGACTTGAGCATCTCCCCATCAAACCGCGTTCTCAGGGCGGCAACGCACGGCAATGCCGCATTCGAAAGGAAGCTGCTCGGGCCCGAATGTACCCAAATTGCGGATCAGCCGCAAGTTGTGAACGCTTTCGAACTGCTGCAAAATCATCCCAATCCCTTCAACGCGTCTACAACAATTCCATTTCGGCTCGCACGCAATGGGCGTATGAAGCTTTCGATTCTGAATGCACTCGGGCAGGAAATTCAGGTATTGGTTGATGACGTTCGTCCGGAAGGGCTGCACAGTGTTGTGTGGGAGGCAACGGGAGTTGCATCGGGAAATTATTTTTACAGAGTTCAATTCGGCGAGCAACTTGAAACGCGTAAATGCGTACTGGTCAAGTAAGTAGCGATTTTCTGATGAATGATAGCACAGAAGCAGCCCACATTTTTTCATTTCTTTCATATAATTTCATTGGCTTTCTGAACCAATTGCGCCTTTATTTAAAAAGGAATAGTGTATGAATGCAATTGAATTGAAAAATATCACCAAAATTTTCGGCAAATACAAAGCTGTGGATAGCCTGACACTCGGTGTACCGAAGGGCAGTGTCTATGGATTTATCGGTCCCAATGGCTCTGGCAAAACAACCACGCTGCGGATGATTATGAATATTCTTTACCCGGATTCAGGTGAAATTTTGGTTTTCGGTGAGCCGTTGAAAACAGCGACCTGCGACAATATCGGATATATGCCCGAAGAGCGCGGCTTATATAAACGCATGAAAGTGAAGGACCTGCTGGTATTTCTGGGCGAGCTTAAAAACGGAAAAAATATCAAATCAAAAGTTGATCGCTGGCTGGAACGTCTGGATCTGTCTGACTGGGCGAACAAGAAGATTGAAACCCTGAGCAAGGGCATGAGCCAGAAAGTGCAGTTTATCGCAACCATCGTTTCAGAACCTGAACTCGTGATCCTCGATGAACCTTTCACCGGATTAGATCCGGTGAATACGGAAATCATTAAGGACGGCATCCTTGAATTGCAAAAACAGGATGCAACCGTAGTATTCAGCACCCACGATATGAGCATGGCGGAGAAAATGTGCGATTTCATTTTCATGATTTTCAAAGGCAAAAAAGTACTGGATGGTACATTGGCTTCGATTCAGGATAAATATGCTAACGATACGATCAGGGTGCGCGTGATGGATGGTGCGGCTGTCTTGCAGAATCTCGAAGGCGTTGAAAAAGTAAATGACTACGGGCAATTGCAGGAATTGCGCGTATCGGCGGATGCGGATCCGCATCAAATACTGAAAACGATCCTCGAACGCACTCGTATCCGGAGCTTTGATATTGTGAAACCATCGCTGAATGACATTTTCATTCGAATCGCCGGTCCCGAGGCAAGGGAGGTACAACATGCGTAAAATCCTGAAATTTGCGAGGCGGGAGTATTTGGCAGCAGTAAAAACGAAGGGCTTTATCATCGGATTATTGATTGCACCAATCATGATGAGCGGGGGCTTCATCGCGTTCATGCTGCTGAAGGACCGCGTCGATACGACCGATAAGCGCGTTGCAATTATCGACCGATCCGGTGTTGTTGCCCAAACCCTCATCGAAGCGGCGGAGGAACGAAATAAAACTGAGATACTTGATGAAGAAACCGGCAAAAAAATCAAGCCGGCTTATTTTTTTGAAACGATTGCCACCGATGAGGCTGATTCCGGCGCCTCTTTGCTGGAGCTTTCCAACCGGGTAAGATCCGGAAAACTGCACGCATTTGTGGTCATCGGTCAGGACGTGGTGCATCCCGGAAAAAATGCGGATGCATTTCGAATTTCGTACTATGCGAAAAATGCTGCCATGGACGATCTTCGGAACTGGATTGCCCGCCCGATAAATGATCGCCTGCGTAAGCTGCGTCTGGCTGATGCTGGCATAAAAAGCTCGCAGGCTGAAGATTTGTTTTTTTGGATCAGGGTGGATGGGTTGGGATTGGTTTCACTCGATAAAAGCACTGGTACCATTGAAGGCGCAAGGAAAGCCAGCCCTATCGAAGCGCTGCTCGTGCCGATTGCGCTTATGATGCTGTTATTTATGATGATCATGATGAGCGTGCCGGGCATGCTGCATTCGACAATGGAAGAAAAAACGCAGCGAATCGCCGAAGTAATATTGGGATATATTAAGCCGTTCGATTTTATGATGGCGAAATTATTAGGCGGGATCGCGGTTTCGCTCACCAGTTCAGTAGTGTATATCATCGGCGCTGTCATCGCTGTCAAGTCGATGGGCTTCGAGCATTATATTCCTATGCATGTTCTGCCCTGGTTCTTTATCTATATGCTGCTGGCGATAGTCATGTACGGTTCGATTTCCGCAGCGCTAGGTTCCACATGCAGCGAGCCAAAAGATGCCCAATCACTGACCTTTCCGTCCATTCTTCCGGCGCTGATTACCATGTTTATATATTTCCCGGTGGCAAAAGAGCCGATGAGCAGTTTTTCGACCTGGGTATCGCTCATTCCGCCTTTCACCCCCATGCTGATGACGCTCCGACTGGGAACTCCGGAAAGTATCCCGATGTGGCAGCCTTACGCCGGATTGGCGGGCGTCATTTTATGCACGCTGCTTTTTGTATGGGCAGGCGGCAGAATTTTCAGGATTGGTATTTTAACCCAGGGCACGCCGCCAAAATTTTCCAATTTTGTACGGTGGATTATTCGCGGTTGAATTTTGATGCGTGAAGTAAAAGATCGGTTGCTGCTCAGCTATTGGCTGTTATACCATGAACGGTAAAAAATCAGACATTTCAATACACCTTTGGTGATGATAAAAGGTGCACCGGAAGCTGTGGAGTGAAAGCCCTTTATGGATTTCACGACTCGCATCGCATAAAGGCGATGCACTCCAAACGATTTAATTTATGACCGTTCGAAGTGTAACCAATTTATAAATGCAAATTTGAAAAGCTCTTAGAAATATAAAGCTTTAACCTTCAAAAACCGCATTCTTCCTTTTTGAACCAAAAAAGGGAGAAGCAAATGCTCCTCCCTTTTTGAGGTAACGGCTAATATACAGACTTCTCCACATAATGTGTATGCAGCAGATGATGCGCTTTCTCGCCGTTGGGCTCACCCAGAAATTCTTCGTACAGCTTTTTCACGGCAGGATTCTCATGCGACTTTCGCAAGGGGAGTCCTTTATCCGCCCGATAAATCGCTTCAGCGCGTTTTTTTCGAATCTCCAGCGTCGTTGGCACAGGCTGACCACCCCCGCCCAGACATCCGCCCGGACAAGCCATAATTTCGATGAAGTGATAATCTGCTTTGCCGGCAACAATTTTATCCAGCAGTTTCCGGGCATTTCCCAATCCATGCGCCACTGCTGCTTTTACTCTGAGATCGCCAACCGGAATTTCCGCTTCCTTCACGCCTTCCATGCCGCGAACTGCTTTAATATCGATATTCGGCAATTCCTTTTTGGTTACGATTTCATAGACTGTGCGCAGAGCTGCTTCCATCACACCACCGGTTGCGCCGAAAATGACGCCGGCACCGGTGGAGATTCCCATGGGATCATCGTGTTCCTGCTCCGGCAAATTGGGGAAATCGACGCCGAGTTCCTTGATCATGGAGGCAACTTCTCGCGTGGTGAGCACCGCATCAACATCCTGGTAGCCGCTGGCACGCATTTCGGGTCGCTCGGATTCAAACTTCTTCGCGGTGCACGGCATCAGCGATACACAAAATATATCCGCCGGATCGATATTATTTTTTTCCGCATAATAGGTTTTCACCAATGCGCCGAACATCTGCTGCGGCGATTTGCAGCTCGATACGTGCGGCAATAATTGCGGATAAAAATGCTCGATAAAATTGATCCAGCCCGGGCTGCATGATGTGAGCAGCGGCAGGATGCCACCGGATTTTACACGATTGAGCAACTCAGTGCCTTCCTCGATAATTGTCAGATCGGCGGTAAAATCTGTGTCCATCACTTTATCGAAACCCAGCATTCGCAGCGCAGTCACCATTTGACCGGTGACCAGGCTGCCCGCGGGCATACCGAATTCTTCACCCAGAGCGGCACGAACTGCTGGCGCGGTCTGGACGATCACGTGTTTTCGAGGATCCTTCAAGGCATCCCATACTTTCTGCACGTGGGTTTTCTCATACAAGGCACCCACCGGACACCGGTCAATGCACTGACCACAGGAAACGCAGGCACCGCTTTCGCCAATGCCCTTCGCAAACGGCGTGTCGACCCATGAATCGTAGCCGCGACCTTCGACACCGATGGCGCTGACGCCCTGCACTTCCGCACAAACCTGAATGCAGCGCCGGCACAAAATACATTTCGATGGATCGCGTACAATGGCTGAACTCGATAAATCGAGTCCGCCCGGTCGCTGATGATATTCGAAACTGATTTCACGAATTCCGAGTTGATCTGACATCTCGCGCAATTCGCAGTTACCGTTTCGAATACATTCGGTGCATTTCTGCGGATGGCGTGACAATAGCAATTCCATCGCCATTTTTCGGGATTCGCGCACCAGTGGTGTATTTGTGAAAATCTCCTGCCCATCGATCGCCTTGTATGAGCATGCGGTTCGCAGCAACCGATCACCTTTGATTTCAACCACACATAATCGACAGGCAGATACTGGCTCCAAATCCGGGTGATAACACAATGTCGGAATGTTTATGTTAACTTTCTTCGCCGCATCCAGTATCGTTGTTCCCTCGGGAACCTCAACGCCGATATTATTTATTTTGATATGAACCATCTTCAATTGGAAACCTCCTTAATAATATCAAATTAATGCGATTGCGCGCTGTAAATTGTGACCGCTCACAGGGACATAGCATTAATCTTTTTAATACAGAATAAAGCGTCCATGTCATTCTGGAAAAATCTTTTCAGCCTATCACTTAGGTGGTATTTAATAAAAAGATTCCTACTGAATGACAAACTCGGTGATTGGTTACCTGGCAATATCTATTTGGCATTCGCCTGAAATTTTCATGCGTGGGGCAAAGATTTTTCAGGAGTGCGCCAAATGCATTTGCCGAAATGTTGAATACACGCATTGTCTACGCGGCAGCCCTATTCGCATTTGAAGTCACGTATTTCAGGTATTCGTTTTTAAAATGTTTCAACGAACCCAGGATCGGGGTTGGCGCTGCCTGACCCAGCCCACAAAATGCTCCATGTTTCATGGTGCGCGAGAGTTTTTCAATCAAATCGATATCGCTGGCAGTACCTTTCCCGTCGATGATCTTGTTCAATAATTCGAGCAATCTGCCGGTGCCTTCGCGGCAGAGGGTGCATTTTCCGCAGGATTCATGGTTGAAAAATTCCACAAAATTGCGCACGAGTTTCACCACATCATGCGAATCATCCACGATCAGCAGGGCGCCCGAACCGAGACCGGAATCATACGCCGGCAGGGTATCGTACGCCATGGGAACATCCAATTCGCTCTCGGTGAGGATGCCGCCGGTGGTGCCGCCTGTTTGTGCCAACAGGAAACTTTTTCCATCGGGGATACCAAGACCGATATCATAGATTACCTCGCGCAGCGTGATGCCCATGGGAACTTCGATCAAACCGGGGCTATTGATATTGCCGACGAGTAAAAACACTTTAGTCCCGGTACAGGTTTCGGTTCCGATATTCCTGAACCATTCTGCGCCATTCAATATGATCTGTGGGATATTTGCCAGCGTTTCTACATTATTCACCACAGTCGGTTTTCCCCATAAACCGGCTTGCGGCGGATACGGCGGTTTATCACGGGGTTCGCCGCGTTTGCCTTCGATGGATTCGATGAGCGCGGTCTCTTCGCCGCAAACATAGGCGCCTGCGCCTTCCCGAATGTGAAGATCAAAATTGAATCCGGATTCGAAAATATTGGTTCCCAGCAGGTTCATTTCCCGGGCTTTTTCGATGGCACGCTGCGTTTTTTCGATGGACTGACGGTACTCGCCGCGAATATAAATATAGCCTTCGGTAGCGCCGACCGCGTAGGCAACGATGGTCATGGCTTCGATAATGGCGTGCGGATCGCCTTCGAGAATCAGGCGATCTTTGAAAGTACCGGGCTCGCCTTCGTCGGCATTGCAGATGACATATTTTATATCAGATTTTTCTTTCGCAGCAAAAGACCACTTCAATCCGCATGGAAACGCCGCGCCTCCTCGACCGACTAATTTGGAATTTTTCACTTCTTCGATCACCGCTTCCTGTTTCATTGTAGTGAGCACTTTTGCAAGCGCCTCATAACCATCCCGGGCAATATATTCTTCAATACTATCAGGATCGATCGTCCCGGCATTTTTCAAAACAATTCGCTGTTGTTTCTGGACGCGGGATGGCAGCGGTTTCATTGGTGCACCGGGTTCAGCCACCGGCTCGCGGTAAACCAGCCGCTCGACATGCCGCCCTTTTAGCAGATGATCTTCAACGATATCCGGCACATCCTCGACTTTCACATTGGCGTAGTAAATGCCTTCGGGATAGACCACCAGAACCACACCCTGGTTAGCGATACCCAGGCTTCCGGTTTCAACCACTTTTATTTCATTCGATAAGCCGGCAACTTTGACCATTTTTAGCAGGGTTTCTTTTACATTTCGAGCACCTTGTGCTATCGTATGTGCATCCATACTGACAAGAATGTGCATTCTATGCAATGTCATGCTATTTTCCTTTCATTCTATAATCTTCAATGATTGCTACTGCCTTTTCCGGGCTTAAATTTCCGTGTGCATCATCATCAATGGTCATGCAGGGGGCAACCGCACACAGACCCAGACAGCTTGTAGATTCAAGGGTAAATTTATTGTCTTCAGTAGTTTCCCCGATTTCAATGTGGAGGTGCTTTTTGATCGCCTCTAACACATCCTCCGCACCCTTCACATAACAGGGTGCATTATCGCAGAATCGAATGATGTGTTGCCCTTTTTGCCTGGTGGTGAACAAGGTATAGAAAGTCGCCACGCCGTATATTTCGCTCAACGGAATGTTTGTACATTTGGCAACCTCGGTCAAAACCTCCTCACCTAAATATTGATATTCCGTTTGCACGTCTTTAAGTATGGGAATGAGTGGCGTCTTCATATCCGAATACTTTTTGACAATTACATTGACTTTTGACAAGTCCGCCATATTTCGCTCTCCTTTGGAATTATCGATAAACACTAAAATTTTTTTCACAATACGCAGGGAAATACCGAAATCAACTTGAATACATTTATTCCGGCATTAGCATCGCCCTGACAGGGTACACCTCACTCCCTGATTGCCGAATCTTCCTGATTCTGGCATTTCCAAGATTCACTCACCCTTGAGGCATCACCTGAAAACTCCCGCTATAGCGGGCAGTACATCAAGCAGAAAGCCTTATGCGGGTGGCGGCAGGTACGAATAGATATTTTCTTCGCTGATTATTTTTTCCCAGGTCATCGTTTCACCGGCAAGGATACTTTTGACTATCTTGACGATGCGCTCTGCTCTCAGCGGTTTGGAAATGAATCCTTTTGCGCCCAAATTGAGTGCTTCTTCGACGCCTTGCAGCGATCCGAAATTGGTCATCATGATAACGTCAGGTTTGCTTTGCTCTCTTATCTTTGACAGAAATTCCATCCCGGATGCATCCGGCAATCGAATATCACATAGCGCCAGCAGGAAATCTTCCGACTGCACCAGTTCCAACGCATCATGAACGGTATTGGCGGTAGAAATTTCGTATCCCTCATGTTGAAGGATCATGGTCGCCTGCTCGATCACCGATTCGTCATCATCGATGACGAGAATTTTCCCTTTGGATTCGGTTGACATAATTAAGCCTCAATTCAAATTAATGTGATTAAGGAGGTGAGATAACATAAGTTATCTATTTAAATTTCCCAGGTGGCTATTTATCAAAATTATTTTTAAGCAAAATATCCAGGTTAATTCATCCCATCTCCTAAATGCGTGAATTAGCTTTTTGACATGAAAACCAATTCATCGAGAATCCGTCCGTTCACCACGTGCTCGGCAACAATCCGGCGCGCGGTTGCCGGTTCGACTTTCCCGTAGACTACTTTCATTCCATTTTTCTCAGCTACTTCAACCATCGGCTCCTGATCGCAATACCCCATACATCCCGATTGCGTGACCATCACATTTGAGAGGTTTCGTTTTTCTAGCTCATCCAAAATAGCTGCCATCACCGGTCGCGCACCGGCAGCAATCCCGCAGGTTCCCAGTGCTATTTTGATGGTGAATGCTGTATCCTGTTGACGCAACTGAACTGATTTTTGAGCCTGTTCTTTAATTTTTTTAAGATCTTCCAAAGTTTTCATTTACCACCTCTTGTAATGTTTTCCTGAATCTATGATTAAATATCTTTTGCATTTCGCAATGTTCCGAGACCCGTTTGAATTGACCGTTTCATGCGATTCAATATCCTGAAATCAATGCCCCCGTCTTCATTGATTAAGCCCGAGAAATCCTTGCTCTCGAAGCAGTATTTCCGCTCATCAATCCGATGCCTATAAACGAGCGCAATTTCGGGCTTGGACATCACAGTGGCAACAATGGTTTCGGTGATATCGCCCAATGGCAGCCGGTCTACGTGTCGCAATTCCATATTCACCGTTACCGTCGTGCCTTTGCTCGGCTCCGACTCGATGGTCAGGTTGCCCGCCGCGCGGATGGCTGTATCCTTGAATAACGCCACACCGAATCCAACCTTTCGCTCTTCCCTGGTAGTATAAAACGGATCACTGACGCGGGCGAGAATTTCGGGCGTCATTCCGGCGCCATTATCGGCTATCCGGATCAGCATCCTGTTTTCGGCGCTGTTCTCAACGATATCGATTTCTATTCGCGTGGCTTTGGCAGCGATTGAATTCTGCACAATATCGAGGATGTGTAGCGATAGCTCGCGCATTACTTAAATTCCCGGCTGCTGAAACGTCCTGATCGTTTAGCCCACTGAACACACGGAATTACACGAAAACGATGAATATTACCAGAAATAGCCCGTTTGCACTCCTGCTTTGCTTCTGGCGTTTTTCGTCTTATTTGTGAAGTTGGTGCCTTTCGTGGGCTGGCATTTACAAAATTTCTTTTTCAATATAAATTCTTCGGTTTTCTCGATGTTGAATCGCCAGCACAAGTTCTTCGAATGACAGTTTCTCCATCAAAAACCAGGTTGAACCTCGCCCCATTTCATCGGTGTGATGTGCATCCGATGAGCGGATAAGCGGATAGTTCACTGCCTGGGGGAATTGCTTGATCACTTTCGAGACCGAAGCGTTCCAGGAAATCTCCAGTGCCGGAAACGTCAAATCGTCCGGAATAAAGCCTAGCTGGTTGAGCAGGCTATAAGCTTTGCGTTCGATATGCGCCGGATAGCAAATGCCGCCTTTTTCGGTGACCGCATCGATAATTTGCCGCGTCTTCAGGGTTGTCGCGAAAATCAACAGCCGCTTATTTTCACCAAGTACTTCGTTGTTTTCATTTACAATATATTGTGGTCCGAAAAAATCAGGCGCGTTTTCTCCGGGCGTAAGATGCTCATAAATCAGCGCTTGAAATTCATCCAGAAGCTGCATTGAGGCAAACAGACATATCAGATGCCCTTCTTCCTGACTGGTGACTTCCATTCCCGGAACGACCATGAGGTTGGTATTCTCAGCAGCTTTCAATACACCCGGTACATTTTCAGACGCGTTATGATCGGTAATCGCCAGCAGATTCAGCCCGATTGCCAGTGCGCGCGGAACGATGTTTTTGGGTCCCATGAGCAATGCGCCGCACGGCGACAGGACAGTATGAACATGCAAGTCTCCCCTGTACCACCTTAGCATCCGTTTTCATCCTCTCACACCTAGCTGGTAAAGCCGTCCGACAATCTCAAACGCATCCAATTTCGACACGAACACCGTTACATTATTCTTTTTCGCCTTTTCGAGCGCCTCGTCATCCGGGCGAACATTTCCGGCGATGATGACTCCAGCCAGGCGCTTGAAGAATACCATTGCAATCACATTCTCATGAGCCTGGTTGGTGACCCAAATATCGCCTGACGTCGTCTTTGCCATCACATCACTTAAAATATCAGAAGCGTAGCCTCGCCCAACTTCAGTGTCCAGATTATTTTCCCCTGTGCAGAGTTCGAGCTCAAGCGTGTCGATCATGTCCCTTATTTTCATACTAGGCTTCCCCTGGTACTGATTCTTCTTGAACAGTTTTCATAGAACGGTCCATCCTGCTGGAAAGGATGGGTAAATAGACTCTGAATGTACTGCCTCTGCCATACTCGCTTTCGACTTCGATATAGCCATGATGCGATTCGACAATTTTTTTTGCAATGGGCAATCCCAGGCCTGTCCCCGATACTTTGCGCGTAAACTCATTATTGGCACGAAAGAAATCCTTGAAAATATTGTGCAGATCTTCCTTTTTCATCCCGATGCCTGTATCCTGCACCAGCGTCATCAAAAAGGAACCCTCGACCTCGATCCCAATCGATACGTGTCCGTTTTGCCGGTTGTATTTGATCGCATTGCTGATCAAATTGAGGAAGAGCCGGAACAGATCGTCCTTATCTCCACGCGTCAAAGGCAAATTATCCGGCGCAATCAACTGAATATTAATAGCCTTCTGCGCTGCCTCATTTTGCATAAAATCAGTGACTTCCACCAGCAGCTTTTTCAAATTCAGCGGTTCAAGATGGCGCGCCACCTGACCGGCATCGATCGATGACAGATCGAGCAGATCGCGGATGAGTTTCTGCAGCGCCACGGCTTTATCGCGCGATTTGCGGATGATGGCGTAAAACCGTTCCTTATCCTGTTCGTGTACCAGACCATCGACGATCAAATTCAGGTAGCCTTCGATTGCACCGATGGGTGCTTTCAATTCATGCGAAACCAACCGCACAAATTCGGACTTCATACGCTCGATCTTTTTCACTTCCGAAATATCTCGCAGCACCGCCACCAGCCCCAGAATCTCTCCATTTTCTTCCTGAATGGGTGCGAGCGTGATGGAATAGACCTGCTCCAGGATTTTATCGAACTCGATTTCTTTGGTGATAATGGTTTCTTCAGTTAAGCCGTTGTTCAGGGTGCTCAAAATGAGATTTTCCAGTTCTTCATTTTTGAGATTATTTTTAATGGGCTTTTCGATAATCGCTTCATTTTTCAAGCGCAGCATTTTGCGCGCAACCGGATTGATCAACACGAGCAAGCCCATTCGGTTGGTGGCGATCAGTCCTTCGCCCATGCAATTGATGATGGATGCGGTTCGGGAGCGCTCGCTGGCTATTTCGAGCAAATTGCGATCGCGTTCCTTGCGCAGGAGATCGGCTTCGATCAACAGCCGGCGCCGCTGCAATCCTTTGGTGATGATGGTTCGCAGCTCATCCGGGGTGAACGGTTTCGAGAGATAATCATACGCGCCCGATTTAACAGCTTTAATCGCCGACTCGATGGTTGCGTAGCCGGTGATAACGATGGCAACTATCTTTTCGTCGATCTGTTGAACGTGTTGCAGGAATTCGATCCCATCCATTCCTGGCATCATCAAATCAACGAGCGCCATATCGTACACATTTTTCTGCAATAATTCAACGCCCGCTTTTCCATTTTCCGCCATATCGACTTCCATGCCCATGTCAGAGAGGATCTTTTTGCAGCCTTTGCGGATCATTTCTTCGTCATCTACAACTAAAACCCTGGTTTGCGTCATCTAATTCACTCCACAGCTTATTCATTCAGCAGCTTTTTTACTTTTGATAACAGCGATGCTGCGCCAAGTGGTTTCTCGGCGAAGTCATCCACCTTCATCCAATCTTTGTCGCGTTCCAGGTCGAAAGAAAAGCCGGTCACTTTGGGTGTCGAAGTCAGCAGCAATATCGGTATATTTTTGAGCTTCGGATCATTTTTCGCCGCATAACTGAAAGAAAAGCCGGCGTCGCGATCTTCCATCATTAAATCAAGAATGATTAAATCGAAATTTCCGCTCTTGAATTTTTCCAATCCTGACTGACTGGAAAAGGCGACGTCAACTTCGTACTTTGATTCGAGAATCGTACGATTGATATCGACAAAATCTTCGTCATCATCAACCAGAAGAATTCTTTTTTTGTTTTGCATTTGCGCACTCTCTTGTAAATGTGTGGTACCTTCTTTTCAGTCTTGTGCTTTCATCATGTCGAAAAAACGGCTAACTCATAAAATAAAACCGGATAGATGCGGCTATTTTGGCATGAGTTCCTAACGAATTGCATCTTATACTACACACGGTCATAATCTGAACTTTTAAATACGCTCTATATTTATTTGAATATCGTTAAAGCTATTGGCTGTTTGCTTTTGGCCATTAGCCAATAGCCAAAAGCAAATTACATATTTGTTTCAAAGCTGCAAATTAATATATTTATTTATGACCGTTGAAAGTATAAATAACTGCTGCGTGTTGAATCCCTCTGCCAACGTAATCCCGGAACTACTGGTTCCCAAACTCCAGTTAAGGAACAACAGAAATCGGTCAGGGCTTTTTTCGTTCCAGGGCGCTTTGCACCGCTAACTTCAATTCATTGGTTCCGAACGACTCAATATGATAATAGAAGATTTTTTCGCCGCGAATCTTCACTTCCTGACTTTTCGAATTCGAATGCGTATTGACAATGATCCTGGATTGGGGATTCAACTCTTTCAAAATACGGATAATGCCGGTTATTTCAATCTCCTTAATTCCCGCATCCAGAATAATGACATCGAACGGAATATTTTGAGCTTTTTCAATTGCCGGACCCGGTTTCATTTCTTTGCAAACATGACACCCATGTTCATGCAAAAAAGCTATCAATTCAGCGGTATGAGCGCTATTCGGCTCGTTAATAATCAGCACATTTGCATCTAGCTTCATTTTGCCTCCAAAATCCCTTTAACAGGTGGGAACGCAGAGCCTGGTCAAGGGTTGCGCCTTACCAGGAAATCACGTCACTAAAAGTAAACCGTGAAAAGGCAGGCGGTAAATTTGCCCCATCGCAGTCTCGATTTCATCCCACCGACAGTATCACGAATGTGCATGTCGCTCATACAAGGTATTCGTTTCCGGGCGAGTCCACAGGCAAGGACAGTGCCAAAAATTGATGCGCCGATTATCCGGTGATTCTTGAATTACTATTTAAATGTTAATAATAACGTTACATCGAATTTGTCATGCTGAAAAAAAATCATTATTCCGCATTAAAAAGCGCGTTATATGGGGAATATTTCCCCGCAGTCCTCTAACTCATTAAAAATCAATTAAGCATCTGTGTGGAGATATTCCACAGTGGGGTAAAATTCTACAGGTGGGAGAGCAGGAATTGAAAAGCGGCTGGGATTGAGAATCGACATGACAAATAAAATTAGAGATAACCAGTGTCAGTCCGAGAACACCCTTTGAGTTGTCATTGCGAGGAGCGTTTTTTGCGACGAAGCAATCTCAGCCGTTTTATTAGGGGATTGCTTCGGCAAAAAACGCCTCGCAATGAC
>JAFGMA010000301.1 GCA_016927835.1 Candidatus Zhuqueibacterota bacterium
GAAAGCCCTTTATGGATTTCACGACTCGCATCGTATCAGGGCGATGCAGCCCCAAAATGTTTAAATTATGCCCGTTCGAAGTATAACTAGCGCTAGGTGTTTTTGGCGTCGGCATGAGCCGATACTAATCAATCCACAAGTGTCACATTTTCAATGAAGGGAGGGGTCTCATGAAAAATCAACGTATCCTTGCGTGCATCGCAGTTTGTCTTTTGATTGTTTCAGCCACAGTTCCGTCCTTTTCACGAGAAGATTTTTGGCAACAAGCAAATGGTCCTCATGGGGGAACGATCAAATCTTTGGCAACGAATTCCGGCGGGGACATCTTTGCGGGCACGGAGATGAATATTTATCGGTCCACTGACAATGGCGCCAGTTGGATGCGTCTGGATGTCCGCTCCAGTGGTTTTAAGCCTCGTTTTTTTTACACCCTGGCAATCAATGCCAGCGGACACATTTTCGCCGGAACCCTTGGAGATGGTGTTTTCCGATCGATAGATAATGGCGATCATTGGACGAAAGTCAGTACTGGTTTGCCGGATTATACCGTTGTCAGTGCAATGGAAATCAATCATGCGGATCATATTTATATCGGGACGTATGAAGGTGTCTATCGTTCAACTGATAATGGCGATCAATGGAATGCCATCAATAATGGCTTGACACAACTGAGTATCAAGTCCCTTGCTATCAACTCAAGTGATCATGTTTTTGTAGGCACTGATGAAGGAATGAGTGGTTCGATATTTCGATCCACAGACAATGGGGGAACCTGGAAGGAGATTAATACGGGATTATCAGATGATCAGGTCGAAGCTATTGCCATTAATTCGCATGATCATCTCTTCATTGACTGCAGAATTTCCATCTATCGCTCCACGGACAACGGTGATAGTTGGACGGAAGTCAAGTGGAACGTGGACTGTCGGGCACTGGCGATCAATTCAAACGATCATATTTTTGCCGGATCGTCCACTTTTGGTATTTTTCGATCGACCAATCACGGTGAAAGCTGGTCGCAAGTGAATTCAGGGCTCCCGATTACCGAAGGCGTTTATGATGATTTTTGCCCGAGTGTCAACACGCTTGCTGTCAATTCAAATGGTGATATTCTGGCAGGACTGGCTGATGGTGCGGGAATTTTTCGATCGACCAATAACGGAAACACCTGGACCGAAGGGAACGTCGGGATTACAGATATTGTGGTAAACGAATTCGCAGCTCAATCGTCAGGGACTGTATTTGCTGTTACCTTGGGAGGTATTTTCCGATCAATTGATAAAGGCACTAATTGGCAAAAAATTGATACCGGGCTGAAGAGCGAATACGGTTATAACTACTCCACAAACACGATCGCTGTGAATTCGACCGGGGAGCTGTTTACCGGGACGGCAGGGAGTGGCGTATTTTGTTCTATAAATAATGGCGATGCTTGGCAGGAGATAAATAATGGGTTGGCTGACGAGTATGGCTACTTCCCGCAAATCAATGCGCTCGCCATAAATTCCAGTGATCACATTTTTGCCGGTACTGAGGAAGGTTTTTCCGGTTCTATTTTTCGCTCGATAGATAATGGTGAAAATTGGACTGAAGTCAACAACGGTCTGATGGATGATGAGGTTTTGCATCTTGCTGTCAGTTCGAACGGTTGCATCTTTGCCGGCACTGAAAGAGGTTATGTCTTTCGATCAACTGATAATGGGGATAGTTGGACGCAAGTTGCTTACTTTAATAATGTTATCTTATCCCTTGCCATCAGTCCCGATGGAGATATTTTTGCCGGCGTTGAATATACAGGAATTTATCGATCAACCGATAACGGCGACAATTGGGATCTTATACTAGGTTCCGCAGATGAATATTATCTTCCGATAGCTTTCGATTCAAAAGGACATATTTACATGTCTGCCGAAGCCGAAGGCGTCTTTCACTCCGCTGATAATGGCGATGATTGGCATGAAGTAAATACCGGTTTGACAGTGAAAGATGTTAAATCCCTGTATATTGATTCGAACGATTATCTTTATGCCGGCACCAATGGCGGTGGCGTCTTTCGTAGCAAGATGCCCACAACAGCGGTTGAGAAAGCCGCGTATAGCATACCCACATCATTTTCATTAAATCAAAATTATCCCAATCCTTTCAACGCCAGCACAATCATTCGATTTTCACTGCCCCGGGAAGGTTTCGTTTCGTTGAACGTGTTCAATGCGCTTGGCGAAAAAGTCGCGTCATTGATTTCTGGGAAATTGGAAATTGGCGTTCATCAAGTTCAGTGGAATGCCGCTGGATTAGCCAGTGGTGTTTATTATTACCGGTTGCAGGCTGGGCAGTTCAATCAAGTGAAAAAGCTCGTTTTAATCAAGTAAGGAAATGAAGAGCAATTGAGAATTGTAATCTGTCACTTGCTGCTTTCCAAACGCCAGTTTGACAGGCGGCGACGTGTGGCAAACCTGGGAAAAAGCCAATCGTCAAGGGACGACTCGTTCCTGGTTGTTCGACATTTCAAGTAGATTCTTAGAATCGCACCGGCATTGCAGCACCGCATAAATTTCCATCATAGTTAAAGAGACTTAAAACTCAAGGGAGGGATGATAAAAATCAATATTCTGTTTCGTACACTTTGCTGATTTTGCTATTGACAACGGCAATCTGCGCACAAAACTTTCGTATTGGTGTTTTAGGGGGATTAAATTTCGCAAATATATCAACTGATTTCGAAGATACCGAACCTAAAACCCTGACAACATACGGATTCGGAGGCGTAATTGAGCGAAAACTGAACGAAAATTTAATATTGTGCTTCGAACCGATGTATTTGCAGAAAGGCGCTAAAATGGAGATGGCAGCAGAAGAAGGTGAAGACTTTTTCGGAGATATCGAAGCCAGGTTCGAATATGCTTACTTCGAAATACCGGTATTCCTGAAAGTTTCACTCGGTTCCGGCGAGATCAAGCCCTATTTAATGGCAGGTCCCACAATCGGCATATTATCAAGTGCGGAGATGGTTGTGGAAATGCTGGACATTGCCAGTTTCGGTGTCGATATAAAGGATGCATCTGAGAGCATTGATTATGGTATTGGTCTCGGCGGGGTATCAGCATTCCTTTTGGTCGCAATACGTTATTTGTAGAAGGTCGCTATACTTTGGGGCTTGCGGATGTATTCAAAGGCACCGGACCCGCTACGAGTGAAGATGAGTTGGAACTGGAAGATGCTGAAGTCAAAAACAGGGGTATTCATATCATGGCGGGATTCAGCATGCCATTGGGTGATTAATTTTTTTGTAACTGCTCAGGTTCTGGGTCCAGAGGTTCCCGGTTCAGGGTTGACGAGAAATGAAAAATGCCCGATCAAAGAGGATTCGAACTACCTGGGATGAAAGCCGCTGGTTAATTCAAGGCAAGCATGCTACGGTGCCTTTAGAACAATGCCCGTAAAGAAAACGACACTAGGATTGGCAACGTTCAACCCTGAACCTTGCACCCTGAACCCTTCAACCAGAATAGCTACATTTTTTTTAAATAATCAGTTAATTTTAATCAGGCGGTGCTGCAAAGCTGGTCATTATTTTAAAAATCTTTGTGGAATTCTAAACGTCAGCTTTACTTTTTTCTAAATTTTGAAATCTCAGACAAGTCTGTCATGAACTCACCACTAAAAGGAAGGAATCAACATGAAACGCTTTTTAATTGTTGTCTGCCTTGGCATGTCACTGTTGACTCTGCTTCCGACAGAAGTTGTAGCAAACACATCCCTTAGCTTCATGAGAATCGGAAGACTGTGGATGATTTGCGAATATGATGGAGCCGAAGGCTGGAGCGGGCAATGCGCCTGGCCCGGGGGTTATCTCAACTTTCCTGATGCTATTTCAAGAGAGATGTGGGGTGCGAATGTCAGAAAGCTGGGCACCATTGCCGGATGTAAAAACTGGACCGGACCGGATTCTCTTTTCTATCCTTACTGGACGTCCGGCATGTATCGCACTTATGATTACGACTATGCTGACACATTAAAGCCGATAACAGATTTAACACAGCTATTTCCAGTCAGTCAAAAACTGATCCGAAGATGGCTACGACCTAAAATATCCGTTAATGGTGAGGATATAACCCCATCTGACGAACTATATGCAGATAATATAATCAATGGCACTCCCTGGCAACTGGAAACGCAAGTCGATCCGACGCTGGTAACCGAACTGGCAGTTGAATCGATTTGGGATTATAGCATGGGCGTCACCTACCGCCGTATGGCTTACGCCTTTAGTAATCAAAAGCACCAGGATTACATCTTGTGGGATATCACCTTAACGAATACCGGAAATATCAGCGGAACTCAACTGCCGGAATTAGCCAACCAGACGATTCAGGATTTCTGGTGGACTCAAACCGGTAACCCGTGGACATCCCGCCTGGGTCGTGATTTCTCTTTTGGGGCAGACGATGCTGAGGGTGAATTCATTCAGCCATTCGGCGATGAACATCGGTTTTACTTATTTTATGATGGCGACCATGCAGGTGATGGGGTAAGCGATTGGGGTGATCCCAGCAAAGATCCAAGGTGGATTCGATTGTTATCACCGGCATATATCGCTTACGGACCACTGCATGTGGATAAAAGCGTAGATGATGCTTCGGATGATCCCACCCAACCCCGATGCACACTTATAGGACATGAGAGAGATTACGATCTGAGTAAGCAAGTTAAAACCATGCAGGAGCAGTATGAGGTGCTGTTCAACGAAGGCTCCCATTGGCAGCTCGATACGCCGCATCGCGAAATTGATCCGTCTATTATAAGACCCAGCGGTTATACATCCATTGGACCATTTAATCTTGAGCCAGGGGACGATTTCAATATGATTTTCGTGTGGGCAGCGGGTGGCATCAATATACAGGAATGCCGCAGACTGGGAAAGGCAGCCTGGCAGGCGACTTACTATGGAATTATCATGGATGAGATCGAAGCAAATGTGAAAACCGGGCGGGATTCGGTGCTGAAAACGCTTGACAGGGCTTACTGGAATGTGAAAGGGCATTACCCCGATGGATCATATCCCAAACCTGCCGGCAACAACTGTTTCGATGTGCCTGACGCTCCCCGACCCCCGGCGGAGTTTCGGATCCGGGCAGAAGCTGCCAAAATCGTGCTTGAATGGAGCGATGAAGCGGAACAGCAGCCTGACTTTGATACCGGTGTCAATGATTTCGCCGGCTACAGGCTGTACCGGGCAAGCGGACGCTGTGACAGCACCTACTACCTGATTTGGGATGGTACAGCCAGGAAATACGAGGATCTGAATGTGGTTGCATGCGAACAATATTTTTATTACCTGGTTGCTTATGATGATGGCACCCAGAATTGGGAAGATCCGGGCGTTTCACTGGAAAGCGGGCGCTTTTGGTGCTGGACTGGCTGGATTCCTGAAGGCGTTACTCCCTTGCCTTCATCCGTCAGTAATGAAGCGAGTTTAGAAGTACCAAAAGAATTCCGATTGTATCAGAATTATCCCAATCCGTTTAACGCTGGCACAGAGATTCGGTTTGATCTGCCTGCGAAATCAATCGTGTCATTGCAGATTTTCGATTTAGCCGGAAAATTGGTTAAAACACTATCGGAGAACCTTACATGGAAAGCGAACACGCATTCGGTGCTCTGGAACGGAACCGATGGTAAAGGAAATCCCGTGAGCTCCGGCGTGTACCTGATTCGCATTCAATGCGGCGGATTTGCGGCAATAAAAAAGTGCGTTATGATAAAATAGAATTTAACGCTACCAAGTGAAATGAATTCCTGTATCGAACTTTTAGAGGCTATCCGAAAACCCTTCTCGTCATTCCCGGGATCCGTCGATCGGGGAATCCATTGGACTTGCACGTCCTGGCTTGACGAACGGATGCCTGTCTGCGCAGGCATTTTTCAAAGGGAATTTAATTGACTATCTGGGTTTAATTTATTGAACACTGATGAAGCGGATTAGACGGATTTATACTGATTTTTATCAACTTAAATGATTCAATTTTTCTCAAATAGGTAAGTTTTTGGTGTCAATACACTTTTTATAATTTTGATTGTGTCTTTGCCCTGAATTGAGCGATTAGCATTTGGCTGCGGCGTGCAACGATTGGCTTTTAGCTAATTAATTTTCAATTATAATTTTTGAATCACCGTCCAAATCCTTTCATGGTATAATGATTTAAACTCTGAATCAAAAATATTGCTATAATTAAGATCGATGAAATTTATTAATAAGTTATTTGGTTACATTATATTAAGTCATAGATGATATTATTGAATACCGTGTATCCTACATTTCATCTCGAATTAAATTGAAATATAACAAGTTAAATCCCAAAAAGCAACACCCAGGTTGTATCTACATATTTTTTTCAAAATCTTGAATTCATGCTTCTATCCACTTTAAACACGGTTTAGAGCTTTATTTTTATTAGCAAGTGTCAAGCTCCGGTTAGAATGATCCAAGCTTATAACCGAATAAGCGAAATAATGTATATCCGTAAGTCTCGATAAACTAAACGCTAAAAGTCATAAGCCAACAGCCAATCGCCGATTTCAGGTATAAATAGAGTTTGAACGAAAAGTCCCCAAAATGTCATTGCGAGGCGTTTTTTGCCGAAGCAATCCCCTAATAAAACGGCTGAGATTGCTTCGTCGCAAAAAACGCTCCTCGCAATGAC
>JAFGMA010000302.1 GCA_016927835.1 Candidatus Zhuqueibacterota bacterium
AGGAATAGGAGCTGTATTTAATAATTCATTTAAATTTTCAGTGGATATTGTTAATATCGTATTTTTTTCTGTAGCTCTTCTCGTAATACCAGATAAGATATATCTCTGATCCTGAATTTTTTCTAATTGCAAAGAAGCATCGAAACTAATTTTATAACTACCACAACTATTACATTTTACTTGAGGCATATGTATATAGCCCAATGCATTATGGCATTCTGCAGGAGAGTCGCAAAGATAGCAATTTTGTGTTTCCATGAGAATAATCCAACGATATATTGATTATTAGAAAGCTATTTATTAAGCACAACCTCGAGGATTTTTTTATCATATATCCCAAAAAGAAGCTCGCAAGATGCCTCAGCACTCGAACGATTCAGAAAAACCAGCGCTTTGATTTCCAAGCTCAATGTGGATAAAATTTGTGTTGAATGATGCCGCTTTCAAAAGGTTTAAGCCAGCGCTTTTCTGGAAATGCAGCAGCCACTCCGGATACATGTTGCCAAAGCAGCAGCTTCTGCTCCCGTCGAAATTGGCAAGCAGACCATCATAACAAATAATGTGGCAAAACCGTATTTCTCCTTGCCCGGCAGAATTTGTCACCCGAGTGTTTAAGCGTACGATGCGCTCCCAGCCAGAAGCCAATGATTCATCCTCGAAATGCGGCGCAGAGCCACCGAATCTGAAATCCCATCCCAGCGCCGGTTTCCCCGAAATCTACTACGGAAACTTTACCTCGATACCGATTCGCGGTTTGCCCCGGATTTTCAGTTTGAACGGATCGACTTCCTTTTCGACCAGTTGATTCACTTTATAGCCCTCTTTCAGCGTCTGGGCAAATTCCACGCTGTAGCCGGCGAATAGGTGCAGATCGATTAGGCTCACCGGAATGCCGAAACCCAGCCCGAGAATGGGCTCAATCGTGGTTGAAATGCGCAATCCGCCCAGCAGGTGAAATGATGTATCGATTCTTTTGGCTTTGGTATCCACCGGTTTGAAATGGTAATTGATGACGCCGAACGTCGCAAAATCGCCGATGGGTTTGGGGCGAACGACGATGACACCGTTGTCGATGGTGAAATCGACATCATTCACCGTCGTGATGGCGGTGGCAATGCCATAGCTCCAGCGTTCGAGAGATGTGTTATCGAAAACCGCTTTTGCCAGGGAGCGCTCATCATAAAAGTCCTTTTTCACGATTATCGAAATATCACAATTCTTCTGAAATTTTTCCGGGATTTTGAATTTCCGAACATCGATCCATGTGCGGAATTCGCCGGTAACTTGCGTCTGGGCACTGGAAAAAATGGGGAACAATCCGATGAAGTTCAGCAGGTTTTGCTCGAAATACGATTCCTTCCGCGTGATCATGGCGGAGAGATAGGACTTTGCCGTCTCATCCCTTGAAATGAAAATATAAAACAGCGAATCCGATTGGAGACCGTACAACCGCGTATCCAGGAAATCGGCATCGCCGTGAAACATTCCGATGGGCGTTTCGGCGGGATTGAAATTGGCGACGACTATGTAATAATGCTTCGGATTCAATTCGAGCCCGGCAAGTTCGAGCAGCTTCCGCAAGCTGTCGGCTGCCCAGCCTGAGAAGCCTTCGCGGTAAAAGCGCCAGGCTTTGCCGAATAAATCCTGGCTATCATCGATGACGTAGGGTGAGCCGGGAACCATTTCAGGAACCAGAATTGCCTGATCCTGCGCAGATAAATTCGCGGCGATCAGAACGAGCGCGAGAAAAAGACAAAGCATGCTGTTTTTAAACATGAGTTTCTCCTTATTTTTCGTTAGCAGACTGGTCAAAAAAATACGGCTTGATTTCGCACCACCTGAATAAATTACATGCTTATAATAAACAAATTTTCAATTAATATCAAGTGATAATTCGATTTACATGCAGCATAATGCTCGGAAGTGTAGCTTGCTATTTTGCCTGATGAAGCAGAGCCGGAAAAAAATCATCATTGACGCATTTTCAGACTCAAATGCCGGCTTTAAAATTGCCGATGGCTTCGGACGTACTCAAATTTCGATTGTATATCCGCAGCCGCATGATTGTCCCATCGAAAGCGCAACCGGTACGCAAAAATTTGTCCCCGTTAACATCCCGCAGATGGGGGCTGAAGCGTCCCCACCCGAACTGGCGAAATCGCCCGCCATCGCACAATTTACCGTCCACAATGAAACTGATGATTTTTGGTCCGCCGTCGACAGTGACCACAATGTGATGCAGGCGATTTAATTCCAGCATTCCCGGATCGCAATCCCAGCGGTTTTCTGTGCGCCCGTCATTCAGAACAATTTCGATGCGCTGCCGGGTTGTCGTTCGCAGGCAAAATCCGTGGCTATCATCGGTGCGGTTATCCAACAGGATTTGCCCGGATTCGAGTGATCCAAAATTCACCCACAGATCCAATGTGAATCCGGCGCACAAATTTTTCGTTCCGGAATCCGCTCTTTTGGGATCGCTCCCGACAAAAAATGGCAATGCTGGCATTTCTACCCGGTCCGATAATTCCATTTGTGAGATATTCAGGATGAGCCCGTTCGTCGCAACCGTTGCGTTTTCGAATTGAGACCAGAGTCCTTCGATCAATTCCGGATCGATTTCATGCACGCGCGCGATATCCTTTTGGGTTTCGGTGAGAAAATAGCTCCCATCCTCTTCAATGAAATCCGGGTAGCTGATGCGAATAGACGGATCATCATCATAAAGCACAATTTCGGGTTGAGACCACTGAATGCTTTTCCCGTTGGGCGAATCGATTTCGATTCCGCCGCACAGCCAGACCGGATTGCGGTCGTGGTACCAGGTACCGCCGTGATTATGAAACCAGTACAGGTATTTGCCATTGGCGCATTTCCAGGCAAAATTTGCCGCCCGCGGATGTTTCATCAACCTTCCGTCGGCGTAGCGCTTGTATTGGGTTTTATCCCACGTATGTCCGCCATCGCGACTATAGGTGAATGCCGGGTGACCATCGATAGTACGAAACACACAATAGAAGGAGCCATCGCTGAGTACGCTGAAGCTATGCTCGCCGGCGATGGATCCGCCTCCTTCGGGGGCACGAATGCCGATTTCGCCATCGGGCAGCGTCTCCCACTCAATTTTCTCAGGATCGCGTTCGATTAGAATGTTTTGGCTCTTCAGCAAGACGCCTTCGTTTTTGGTAAAGAATCCGTGCCCGATGCCCCCCACTTTGTGCAATGGGACGTATCCTGCGCCGGCATGCGTAAAGGCTTTCCCCACATTCCAGAAAAACTTTATTTTTCCGCGATATGGATTTTCCCGGTCCATCGCCATTTCCCGGGCAGGTATCGGATAGCGCTTTTCCGACCAGTGGCGACCATGATCATCGCTGAATTTGAAAACGAAGTATCCCTGGCTATCCACGCGGCGGCAATAGCCATCCTCGAAAGGGGGATTATCGGCTTTGATTTGGCGGATGTCATCGGTATTATGATTATAAAACGCATAGATTCGACCATACGGCACTTTTAGCAATACAGCATAAGACGCCTCGGGACCATCAGCCGGCTCGACGTCAACCGGTACGGACCAGGTCTTTCCCTGATCTGTGCTGCGAAAGCTGATAACATGCTGCCCCTTGATCCCTTCGCGTCCCGTTCCGGTGGTAAGGATACACAGCCACGCGCCGTCATCAGTGCGCACGAGATACGGTTGATCGGAGTAATTTTCGCTCGGGATGACTTTGCCATATTTGATATTTCGGTAATCGATATCACACGCATCATCTGCCATCAGGTAATCTCCCGGTTTGAGGATTAAACAGCAAATTGAAAATTGGAATATGAATTGCGCTATTGCGCGGAAGATTTTATTTGACATATAAAACTTCCCTTCCCTTGCCTTGCTGAATCAGCGGCACATACGTTTCGAGCTCTTTTTGATTGCCCGGATCCGTCAAATCGATTGTCTGCTGTCGTTCAGCGGACAGGTAAGCCGCCATCACCAGTTTGGTGATTTCCAATCCATAGCGCCATGAAAGCAATGCATCCGTTCCGGCATCGAATGCTGCGACAGCGTCCTCGATTTCATCGGGATAACCGTACAGATCTGCCTCGTTGGGCTGAACCGATAACAAGCCCCTGGAAGCGGTTGCTTTTTCGAGCGCCAACTCAGAATTGGCTGCTGCTTCGGCTGCGATATCTCCGATGAAGATTTGCAGCGGTGAATTGAGTGAATTTATTTCGAATGCATAGCCGGGTCCCATACCATCCATGAAGAGCCGGAGACCCTGCTTATCGAACATCCATGAATTGGTGAACTGGGCTTTCACGCGCTGTCCGCTCTCAGGATTCCGGTAGGTGATAATTCCGGTGGTAAAATCTTCGGCAGGCGTTTTGGTATAATCCACACCAAATTTTTCAAGCAACTGTGTGCGCCATTGCGGTAGACCCCATTTCAGCAACGCGCAGTCCGCCGACACAGAAACAGGTTCCAGAAACATCGGCGGTTTATCCGGGGGCGTCAGCGTGTACCAGCCGACAGCGATGCTGTGGCAGCCCATATCGCTCAAGACGCCGCCGCCCTGGCGCGTCGGATCCCAGAACCAGGCTGCGTGCGGTCCGCCGTGTTCCTCAGATGATCGCGTCAACAACAGCGAACCCATGATTTTTTGTTGCGGAGCCAATTGCGCCAGTTGTGCGCGAATGGGTTTCATGAATACCTGATTTTCAAAATAGGCTGTTTTCAAAGACACCGAATCAACCAATTCGATCATCCGCCGCGCTTCGGGCATGTTCCGTGCCAGCGGCTTTTCGCAAATAATGCCTTTTAAATTTGCACCGCGCTGTACCGCGTGCACGATTTCTTCGACGATTTCGATGCGCGCGAAATTGGGAGCGAAGATGGCGACTGCATCGACATGGTTCGCCATTTCAGCGATATTCGAATAAACGACGCTTTCGCCCAATCCATGTTTGCGAACCAGTTTTGCCAGCGCCTCTGCACCTTCCCGAGGACGTGAGGTTATGCCGGCGATTTGGATGTTTCGCACCTGGGCGATCGCCCTGGCATGGAATTTCGCGACAAAGCCGGCGCCGATGATTCCCAGTTTAAGTGTTTGCATGCTGCCTCCGTATTTTTACATTCTTGCCAATGATGAAATCCTATTAATGAAGCAGATATCAAGATTCAAGCTGCCCATCGCTTAACAGGCTCTGATATTCAATCCGTCAATCGATCAGAGCATACTTCGAACAGGCATAATTTAAAGATTTTTGATTTTCGAATTAAAACCGTCGCAAATCGTATATCGTTAATCCTTATTCTGAGATCAAAAAAATTAATGGTGGTGAACTATTACAAGAGTTGGAGTGCATCGCCTTCATGCGATGCGAATCGTGAAATCCATAAAGGGCTTTCACTCCAAAGCATTAGCGTGCTATTTATATTATCACTAAATTGAGTATTAAATGCTTAATTTATAACCATTCATCGTGTTGCCATTTCTTCCCTGAATTCAATTCGGATAGCAGCGCCTGAAACGGAGGAATACCGACGGCGCCACCGATATGCCGGACACATGCAGCGGCAGCCAGATTGCCGATTTTCGCCGCAGGTACGCAAGGCAGTCCATGCGCGAGTCCGGCAATGAATCCGGCATCGAAGCAGTCACCGGCTCCGGTTGTGTCAATAATTTCGGTGGCAGCAGAAGGTAGCGCGGTGAGGTTGCCGTTCGTCGACACCAGGCAGCCGTCTTTCCCCATTTTGAGGATTATGTTTTCAACGCCATACGTCTGAAAGCGACGGATAAGGTCGTGTGGAGATGCACCGGGATAGATTGCTTGCATGTCGTCGAAGCTGGGCAATACGTAATCTGCATGTGGCAGCATCTGCTCCCATACACCTCGATTTGGTCCCAATCCCCAGCATTCATCCAGCAGCGTGATAACACCACGACGCCTGGCTTCCGCCAGTAAATCAGCGCCGGTAGGTCCATCGATCTCGGGCAGAACCCAGATATCCTGGTAGAGCAGAAAATCTGCATTCAAAAGCACACGGTAGTCTATTTCGGAAATGGAAAAGGAGAGATTGGTTCCGGGTGTGTGAATGAAAGTTCGGTTACCATCCGGGTGAATTGCCACGTATGTGAAAGGGGTAGACTCATTTCGGGAGCGGCAACTATGCGAGACGTCAACACCGCTGCGTTTCAATTCGTTGAGAACAAATTCACCGATTACGTCGTTGCCGATCTTCGAAAACAGGGAAACTGACAGACCCATTTGCCCAAGTGCAGCGCTCGTATTCGCGGCTCCCCCGCCGGGCATGAATCGGATGCTTTCTGTGATCACCTGTGTTACTTCACCCGGCACCGGGTATCGAGTGAGTGGTTTGCTGAGGGCGTCTGCAACGACAACGCCAAGACAATTGATTCGTTTCATAACTGATCCAGGCTTACGCTGGTTTAAACGCTATCTTTGATCCTGGCAGCGTGAATTGCATTTTGACAGATTCAATAGCTGAAAAGAATGCTTCGATTCCTTGTAAAACCGGCTAATTGCAGTCATTTTTCAAGGGGTATCTAATTGACTATCTGGTATTAAGTTATTGAATACTGATGAAACGGATTGGACGGATTTATACTGATTTATATAAACTTGAATGTATCAATCCGTGTTCTCGTTCTCTTTCAGGGTAAAATTGATCATGGCTGAAAAATGACTGTTAATTGCGGGCATACGATAAAAAAGTCTGGTACAAAGCGATTACATTATCGAGGGGTGTTTCCGGCATGATTGAATGGCTGGTTCCGCCGATGTAGCCGCCATTGTAGTGTCCGAACAATTCCACCAGTTGGTGAATTTCGCGCTCGACAGCCTGGGGCGTACCGAAAATCATCGTTCCCTGCACGTCGACGCCGCCATTGAAACACACCTTGCCCCCGAAAGCGTCAGCGAGACAGGATATATCCATCGCCTGTGGCTGAACCGGATTTAGCACATTCAAGCCAATGTCGATTAGATCCGGCAGAATGGCAGTGATATCGCCGCACAGGTGCATCCATACGTGTGCGCCGCCGCTGCGAACGCGGTCGAACATCAATTTGTAAGCTGGTTTGTAGAGCCGGCGCCAATCGTCCGGGTGAATCAATAATCCATTTTGGCTCCCCCAATCATCCGAGAAAAAAATGCCGTGAACGCCGCGCTGCACCCATTGATCGATGATGCAGAGGTTGAATTCAACGATTGAATCGCGCAACCGGCTCCATTCTTTCGGGAACAGGAAAGGATCCATCAACATGTTTTCGAATCCGCGGAGCATCCAGAGTCGTTCGAACAGCGTGAACCAGACACAAGCACGAGCGTACTTGTTTGCCCGCGAACGCAGCCGCAAATCCGCCTTTTGGAATCTGCCGGGTTCGAACGGATTGGGGAACGATTTTTTTGCCATCAAATCATAGCCCCCTGCCAGCGGATAGAATTCCGTTTTTGCGCCATGCCCATCGTCCGCCCAACCGGTTCCCCATTCATCTGTCCAATGTTTGGCGCCATTTAGAATGTTTGATCCGATGTCATATATTGCGACATCCAGCCCCCCCAGCAAGTCATCGGGAAATTGAGCCTGAAGCTCCCGGATGCGCTCGCTCTTTGCCTCATCTTTTTCGATCAGCCAGTCAAAATTGACATCCAGCGTGCACGGCAGATATTCCGGACTACCGAATTCAATGGCTGACTTGTAATTTTCGTATCCAGTGATCATTCGGCTTCAAATGGCTTTCACAATGCGTTTGAGCTTATCGCGAAAATAAGCATTCCGACAGGGAGGATCAACCCCAGGTTGCTCATGTTTGAGAAGACCAGGGCATCGAGCGCTTCCTGTGTATCGCTGATATAATGCAGCGTTCCTCTTTTTTTATGGAGGCTGTATATTTCAAAAAAGGAAGTTAATTCAGGGATTGATGTGATGACGCCCAGGATCCAGCCGATGAGCCATGCGGGGATACCGACAATGCGTATCAATTCGTAGGAACTTTGACCGATGAAATGACCGGATATGGTGATGATGATGCTGCCGGCAACGATGAAAAAGATCCCTTTCCGCATACGCCCGTGCACCAGGCTGGTGATTGCAACACCCTTTTGTTTCAAATTCGCGTAATGGTCTATGGTTTTATAAATAATAAAAAACACCACCAAAATCAATGCAATCCCGGAAGTAAATTCAACTTTTTTCAAAAACATAATAGCCGGGATCGCGACCGAAAGTAATCCAAACGCTATTTCGTCGATGAATGTGGCTTTGAAAAGCTCTTTTTGCTGTCGGTAAAAGAGGACTGCGCTGAGGAAAAGGAACCAGTTAATGATATTCGAAGATGCGATGTTCCAGAATCCGACGCTGAATACACCGGAAAGCGCGCTCGATATGATCACCGTCAACTCCGGAATACTCGTTGTAAATCCGATGATCTGTCCTTTGGCTTTATTGGACAGGCTCAATTTCCAGCAGACAATCTCAATTCCGTGGATGAGTAATTTTCGAACAGTAAGAACCGTAATCGAAGAAAATAAAATCAGAGTAAAAAAATTGCTAAGCATCGTATCCGTCTCAGTTTCTATTTAAGCTTATGAAATTAAAAGTGATTAACTATTGTACAATAATTTTACCAAAATGTCAACATAAATTTTGAATTCTTGCAGAAGGAGGGCATTTCCCCCAGGATCAGCCCGGTGCTTCGGCCCATTCGTCACCCTGATAAAATATGTGCAATGAAACAGCGCGATCTGCCCAACTTAAAATGGCTTGACTAAAAACCATAATTTATGTATATTGAACGGATAAAATTGTAGTTGATATTTCAAAATCGACTGATGCCTGGATTAAGCCGCGGGGTGCAAATTGAAGTAAATCGATCTTTTAAGTCGATTTTTAAAACGAAGCACAATTCATTATGGCAAAATTATTTGTAATCTTTTATTTCCTGGTTTTATTTCCGGTGTTCGAGCTTGTGGCACAGCCTTATTCTGAAGCGCCCATGCTTCAGGAAAAAGTGCGCCGGGAACTACTTCCCCCGGTTGAAGCACGTCTGCCGGACGAACCGCTGGTTGTCGAACCGGTGCAAAGCATCGGCAAATATGGCGGCACCTGGCGCAGGGTGACCACTCAACCGCGGGACTTGTTATTGAATAGCCGCATGGGATATGTATCTCTGGTGTGTTGGGCGCGGGATGGGCGCAATGTTGAACCTGCCCTGGCAAGCCGTTGGGAGGTAAGTGCTGACGGCTTGACCTATACCTTTCACCTGCGAAAAGGAACCAAATGGTCTGACGGCGCACCCTTTACCACCGATGACTTTCTGTTCACGTTTCACGAGATAATGCTCAATACTGAGTTGTCGCCGACATTTCCATCCTGGCTTACTTCTGATGGCAAGCCGATTGAAATTGACAGCGATGGGCTCTTTACCCTGATTTTCCGTTTCAACAAACCGGATGGCTTTTTTTTGCAGCGACTGGCATTTAACGGAAGAGGATTGTTTCAACCGGCGCATTACCTGAAAAAATTCCACGCGAAATATACAGATGCTGCCCAAATCGAAAAATTGCTGGAGGAAACCGGTTTCGATCACTGGACGCAATTATTCGGGCAGCGCGGCGATCCGCTGCAAAATCCCGAATGCCCGTCCCTGGCACCCTGGATTTTGAAAACACCCCATCCGGCAACTCGGTATATCGCTGAACGCAATCCCTATTTCTGGAAAATTGATCCCGCGGGAAATCAACTCCCGTATATCGATCGCATTGCTTTCGAACTGGTGCAAAATAACGAATTGGCAAATTTTAAGGGCGCTGCCGGGGACGTTGATTACCAGGGGCGCTTCATGACGATCATGAATTACACCCTTTTTATGGAAAATCGGCAGAAGGGCAATTTCACCGTTCAAAAGTGGGAGAATCCGGGCGCGCTGGTGGTTCATATAAATCAATATAGCAAACAGCCCAAAATGCGGGAGGTGCTTCAGGATCGCCGGTTCCGCATCGCGCTTTCGCTGGCGCTGGACCGAGATGCAATCAATGAATTTATCTATTCCGGTCTCGGCGTGAAAAGCCGGTGCGTGGCTTCCCCGTTCGATCCCTATTATTTGCCCGAATACGATGAAAAATATCTCGAGTTTGACCCGGTAAAAGCAAACGCATTACTCGACAGCATGCGGCTGTTGCCGATCAAAAATCGACGCTGGCGCAGCTTCAGAGATTCAACAAAAATGGAATTCGTCCTCCATTGCTACCCCAGCGAACAGGGGACGAGTGCCGATTTCTGGCAGCTTGTGGTGGATTACTGGCAGGAGATCGGATTGAATTTCATCCTCAAAGTCGACGCCAGAAATTTAAGCGTGCTGCAGGTATCGAACGGCAATAGCGATTTTTTTGCCTACCAGAGCATTGGCATTCACTGGGTGGTCAATCCCGAATGGTATATCCCCATGCTAACCACATCCTATTGGGCACCGCTGTTTGGCAGGTATTATCAAACGAATGGCAAATCCGGTGAAAAACCGCCTCCGCGAATCCAACGGCTGATTGACCTGTATGAGGAAATGAAATTGGTCGTTGCGGACGAAAACCGTAGAAGGAAACTGGCGCACGAGATTTTAAGACAACACACTGACGAGTGCTATTGGATCGGCATCCTGCGTGTTCCCCAACCGGCTATCCTGAAAAATAATTTTAAAAATGTTCCTGATAATGTGATTTATGACTGGCGTATTTATACGCCCGATTATCTTGGTGTCGAGCAGTTTTATTTTGAATATACTCGTTAAGGGTTAAAATGTAACATATTCCTGTCATTGCGAGCGACGATAGGAGCGAAGCAATCTCTTATGTCGACGCAATAGCAGTAGAGATTGCTTCGGCTGGGCGCCCCCGGCAAAAAACGCCTCGCAATGACAGAATAAAAATGTAATGTTACTAA
>JAFGMA010000303.1 GCA_016927835.1 Candidatus Zhuqueibacterota bacterium
GGAGTGCAGCGAAGCAATCCCATGAGGTTAAGCACTGAAAAGATTGCTTCGGCAAAAAACGCCTCGCAATGACAGTAAAAAAATGTTTAATTTATGACCGTTTGCAGTATAGTAACTTTGTGAATTATGCGATTCGACAGGTTCATAAAGCAATTTCTACACTGATTTAGTACATCGTGCGGCACGACGCCAACGTTTTCGTGAATTGATATGCGAACGGGAAAAAATCACACAACTTGAAAAAACAATAATCAATCGTACACCTGATATGCGAATGTACCATTATATTTTGCGGACGCTTTTAATTGTTGTGGTCGTCTACGAACAGATTTAATCTGGAGGGGTCAGTGGAAAATCAGAATACGGAACGAGGAGCCTGGACGTCGAAACTGGGCTTTATACTTGCTGCTGCCGGCTCTGCGATCGGGCTGGGTAATATCTGGCGTTTTCCATACATCACGGGAGAAAATGGGGGAGCGGTTTTCCTGATGGTTTATCTGGGCTTCATTTTCCTGATCGGGCTTCCGGTCATGATTACTGAACTCATCGTTGGGAGGCGAACCGAGCGCAATCCTGTGGGTGCATTAGCAATCCTCAATCCGGCAAGTCAGTGGAAATTAATCGGCGGACTTGGCGTCTTAACCGGTTTTGCAATTCTATCGTTTTATAGCGTTATTGCGGGCTGGACGGTCGGTTATATCGTCAAATCAATCGGTTGGGGGCTCGAAGCCGCGGGTACCCCGAGTGAACTTGGCAATGTCTTCAAAGGATTTATATCCAATCCCTGGCTTTCTATCAGCTACCTGTTAATTTTTATCTTTATGACCGCCCTGGTTGTGGCGGGCGGCGTTAAGGGTGGAATCGAGCGCTGGTGCAAAATACTTATGCCGGTGCTCCTCGGTTTGCTGGTTTTGATGATCATCCGTGCGGTGACCCTGCCGGGAGCGAGCAAAGGCATTGCATTTTACCTGAAGCCCGATTTCAGCAAAATAACCGGTGAAGTGATGCTCAAAGCCATGGGACAGGCGTTTTTCTCCTTGAGCCTGGGCATGGGCGCCATGGTCACTTACGGAAGCTATCTCTCCAAAAAAGATAATCTGGCGACTTCCGGTTTCGCGGTGTGCATGTTTGATACGTTAATCGCAGTCATGGCAGGCATGGCGATTTTCCCGGCGCTGGCTTATCTCAATGCCAAACCCGATGCCGGACCCAATCTGATTTTCATTGTTCTGCCAGGAATTTTCGCCGAGATGCCCGGTGGCACGGTGCTGGGTCCGCTTTTCTTTTTGCTGTTAGCAATCGCGGCGCTCACCTCGACGGTATCCCTGCTCGAAGTGGTTACCGCCTATTTTGTTGATGAAAAAAAATGGTCGCGCATTAAGGCTGTTTGGATCATCGGCGGAAGTTGTTTCCTGTTCGCCATCCTCTCCGCGCTCTCCCAGAATATCGTCCCCGGATTAGCGAAATTACCGATACTGGGCGTCAGCTTCATGGACTTGATGGAAACCGCTTTTATCACCTATTCTCTGCCAATCGGCGCGCTGTTCCTGTCAATTTTCGTCGGTTGGATTTGGGGCATCAAACCGGCGCTGGAAGAGATCACACTCGGCAATCCGCATTTCGCCGGGCGTTCGATTATTTCTTTTTTCGCCGGAATATCTGAAGATCGATTGGAACGTAAAACAACACCTGAATTCTCGTCTGCGGCTCTCTGGGGAATTATAATACGATTCATCGCACCAATTGCAATCTTCATTTTGATTGTGCAGTCATTGAATATACCTGAAAATTATCTGCACTTGCTGCTCATTATTAGCGCTATCTTGCTGGATGGATTCCTGATTTGGCTCGGAACGCAGTTGTTCGCAAAGCCGCAGTCCGGAATAATGCGATCATTTTTGCCGCCGGTGATTCGATTTCTAGCGCTCATCATTTTTGGACCGATCTTCCTTCTGATCCCTTATCTCGGGATCTTTCTGATTGCCATTTTGGCTGTGGTTCTGAATTATTTTCTCATCAAGCCTGTTTTCGCCATTGATACGAAAAAAGCAATTCTGATTACCCTGGTTGTCACCGCTGCCGAAATAGTCATCGGTATCGTTGAATATTTTATCATTACCTGGCAGATATTTGCGGCATAAAATCCAAATTAAGATGAAACTATTAGATACCTCTGAATCGAAATTTGATCGCTGGTCAAAAAAAATTTCTATTGGCGCTTTTTTCATTTTCATCGCTGCCATGCCTTTTTCCATTTCATTGAATCAAAGCACACTGGCAATTGTCTACCTGGTTTTAGCCGTGCGAATGATTCGTTTCCGGAAATGGCTGCCGGGCAGAACGCCGCTGGATTGGGCGCTGCTATTTTATGCAATTGCCGAAATATTAGCGCTCATATTTTCAATTGAGTTTCCGGTGGCACTCGCCAACTCCAAACGCCTGCTGCTGATTCCCATCATCTATTCAACTATTTGCATCGCCACCGATGAAGACGCTGTTAAAAAAATGGTGCTCACTTTCCTCAGCGTAATGACGGTGTACGCGCTCTGGGGAGTATTCAAATATTTTTATATGAGCGTTATTCACGACGCCTCCGGTTTGAGCCATCGATTGACGCTTCAGCAGATGTACATGACGGTTGGCGGACTATTCATGATTTCAACGATTTACCTGTTAACAGCGCTGATTTTTAGCAGGGAATTTAAATGGCGCCTTATTTTCGCCATTGCCTTTTGCTTCAATTTTCTTGCTCTACTCGTCACCTATACCCGCAGTTCCTGGCTGGGTTTCTTTTCTGCTGCTGCCTTGATCGTCATTCACAAAAGTAAAAAAGCTGCCCTCGCGTTTCTCGCTGCGCTCGTTATCGCATTCCTTTTCATACTGCCAGATTCGATCACCGACCGGTTTACAAGCATTTTCGATCCGAAGCATCCCAATAACGTCCAGCGTACCATCATGTGGAAAACTGCGTTCGAAATTTACAAAGATTATCCGATCACAGGAATTGGTGATATCGATGCCGGAAAAATTTACCGGAAATATGTGGTTGAAAAAAATGCGGAAATCGCCGGACATTTTCACAGCAATTTGGTACATATCGCTGTCACACTCGGCACTCTTGGATTGCTGGCTTTCTTATGGCTGTTTATTAAAATCTTTCAATCCGAATTGATCATTTTTCGCAAAGTGCCGAATGACAACTTGTGGTTGAAAATTGCCGCTTTCGGTTCTCTGGCGGCATTCGTTGGCTTCTTCGTCAACGGGCTCTTCGAATGGAATTTCGGTGACGCTGAGGTAGCAACCGTACTCTGGTTCACGATAGGCATATCCCTGGCAACTGCCAAAATCTTGTGGGCAGAAAAACAAGTGAAGGGTGCTCAGGAGGTGGGGTAAAATAACCTGGACATTTTTCTCAAAAATAATTTTGATTAATGACGGTCTCGTAAAAAGTCTGGGACAAGGCTTTGTGACATAATACGAGGTGTTAATCGAATTTAATTATATCAATATTGTGGTTTTTGATAGTGCGCTCGACTTTTTACGAATGCGTCATTAATAGCCTTTTAGGAAATTTAAGCGGGTAACTTTTTTTATCCCACCTCCTTAAGTCATCTGATCCCTGAGTTTTAATTGCGCTTTAATGTTTCGGAATGTCGGTCGAACGTTCCTCACCTGATGATTATCAATTCAACAACGGTCGTTTCCTGACATCACCGCCATCTGTTCTGGCAAAAAGATTTACGCCATTACCGGCAAAAGAATCGACAACATTGTATTATACTGCAAACGGTCATAAATTGAACATTTTTTTACTGTCATTGCGAGGCGTTTTTTGCCGAAGCAATCTTTTCAGTGCTTAAC
>JAFGMA010000022.1 GCA_016927835.1 Candidatus Zhuqueibacterota bacterium
TAAATATATACAAAGTGAAGGTTTATTTTTATGACTTGCTTGAATGACGGTGATTTTGTCTTTTTAACGCGCCTGGAGTCCTTTTTTAATAATTCAACTAAAATACGCAACAATATTTTATGGCTAATAATAGAGACATTTTTAAGGTATTTTTAGGTAGTTTTTGCTATGTATTAGAGCTAAAATCAGGGTAAGATATGGATCAATTTTTATATACTCGAACGTCAATATCTGGATGGCTTTTTTTTGCTTTTATATTTATGTCCTTATGGTTAAGCAATGCCCGAGAATTCCATGAAATTATCTCATTTGTGGGGAAAACTGACCAAAAATTTGTGACAGCTCTTCTAGGCGCTGTTGTGGGCATAGGAACTCCACCTACGTTGGGATTTTTGTTTGAACGGATTTCTTCAGTATTATTCACCATTTTTTCATTATTACAAAAAAGGCTGCTTAGGACAGAACATCTGTTATTAGGACAAATGTGGTACTTTCGGTGTAATGATAATTTGCTTTCTTATTATTTGAAACAGTTAGATGAGGATACAGAAAAGCCTAATATCGATGCAGCTGCCTTTTTTCATATAGTATTTTATGCTTTTGCTGATAAAACACTTATTGATTGGGCTAGAAGACGTAGAATGCACCTTTATGCTTCTTTTACTTCCGGATTAGCAATATTAATTGCTCTGTTAATATTACATTTAAACTGGCCACCAAAATTTCTTTTTACGATTTCATCAGTTATTATAATAGCCATACTTTTTTATCATGCTGTAAGAGAAAGCATTTATCATGAGAAAGTTTTAGATAATTGGACGGAAACTAAGGGAAACAAATAATTTTAGATAAAAAAAAAGATATTTTTAAATCAAATCAAAACTTGTTGTAATAAGCAGGTCTACTTGAAGGTGCTCTTTGATGTTGCGTTTGTATTGCTAATTAATTAGTTAATATTGTTTTTAATTATAACGACATTAACAAAGTTATTAGCAATTAAGTATATTACCGGCAATTTATGAAGGAACATATGATAGAAAAGCAGTTGGCTGATGGGCTGGAAAGGTATTTGGTAGATTAATCGCGTTTTTAGCCTTTCAGAGGCTCCAAGCCTTTGAAAGGTTGAACCGATATCAAGATGAATTGAGTTAAGTGCCAAAACCTAATTGAGATATTTCGCGCGGAGTGAGCCTGATTTGAAACTCCCAGCTAATCGAAATCACCACTGATATTCTGGTAATTTGATGCTAATTTAAGTTTTTGCCACGGATTCTCACAGATGAAACACGGATTCATTATATTTTGTACTGCTTTTATCTGTGTTCAATCGGTGTAAATCCGTGGTTAAAAATATAATTGCTCTGCTTTTCATCTGAATTATGTATACCGGCTGATTATCAGGAAAGCAGATAATTTGTGAGTAAGCGGGTTTAAGAACAAATCAAGCTAAGCGGGTTTTTAATGAAATGGCTATTCCGGCGATTCAAATTTTAACACAATAAATTTCAATTTGTTAGAAATATCAAGATTGGTAGTTGCACTCATAAAAATTATGCAAAATATTTTTTTCGCTTGACATCTTGTTTTTTTTTCCTTATATTCACCGCAATTTATTTGAACTGTCAGAGGCTAATTTTTTACTTAATACATTTAAATCGCCCTCATGAATCCTGTAGCAAAGACAACTTTCTCAACCCAATCGGCAAAGCCGAGCGCTTTTCTGCAGGATTTTTCCGTTCTGAATCTAGCGTCTCTATTGCCGGGCATTATTCTATGCATCGCAGGCAGCCTGGCGATCATCATACGCAATAACCTCGGTCTACTAGGCATTCTAGGATAAGCACAACTGAGGTTATTCCCGCACACACATTTGATTCCCAGTTTTAAATTAGCAGCCGAATCGAAAATTACACCAGAACCACAGGAATAACCTCAGGGTAAAGTCGTTATTGCGCGTGGGTTTCGTACGCGCATATTTTGAGTGGTGATAAACCGAATTTAATTTTGACTGTGAAAACGGGATCGATTCGGCAAGCGCGTATCTGCCGGCGATTTGATTTCAATCTCGTGAATCTTCAAATCATCTCCATAAAATAAGGAATCTGGCTATGCGAAGTGATCAGGCGAAAAAAGGCATCGAACGCACACCGAATCGCGCATTATTATATGCAACCGGCATCACCCGGCAAAGTCTGGAAAGCCCTTTCATCGGGATTGCCAGCAGTTTCACCGATATTGTACCGGGACATGTGGGCATGCGCGATCTGGAGCGGGCGATTGAAAACGGGGTGCATCGCGCCGGCGGAACGCCGTTTATTTTCGGGACACCGGCGATTTGCGATGGGATCGCGATGGGACATGCGGGCATGAAGTATTCGCTGCCCTCGCGCGAGCTTATCGCCGATATTGTCGAGACCATGGCGAACGCACACAGCCTTGACGGATTGGTGCTGCTCACCAATTGCGACAAGATCACGCCGGGCATGCTCATGGCAGCAGGCAGGCTGAATATTCCGGCAATCGTCGTCACCGCGGGTCCCATGTTGTCGGGGCGCTACCAGGGGGGAAAATTATCGCTAGTTCGGGATACCTTCGAAGCTGTTGGCAGGTACACTGCCGGAAAGATGTCGGCGGAAGAACTCGAAGCGCTCGAGATGGAAGCCTGTCCGGGTTGCGGCTCCTGCCAGGGCTTATACACCGCCAACACGATGGCATGTCTCACCGAGGCGCTGGGAATGTCGTTGCCCGGAAGCGGAACCGGAATCGCCGGTTCCGGCAAAAAAAAGCGGCTGGCGTATGAAAGCGGGCAAATGGCTGTGCAACTGGTCAGGCAAAATTTGACGTCTGACCGGATCATGACCCGCGATGCCTTTGAAAATGCGATTCGCGTTGATATGGCACTCGGCGGTTCCACCAATTCTGTCCTTCATTTAACTGCAATTGCCCATGAAACCGGTCTCAAACTCCCCCTCGATCTTTTTGATGAAATCAGCCAGGATACACCGCACATAACCAATCTGAGACCAGGCGGCGATCTGTTCATGGAAGACCTCGAAGCTGCCGGCGGTGTACCCGCGGTGATGAAGGTTTTGCAGGAGAAGCTGAATAATTCCGATACCGTAACCGGCGAGACAATTTATCAAAACCTTGAATCGGTGCAACTGTTTGAAAACGATGTGATTCAACCGCTATCGAATCCAATCCATGCCAGCGGCGGCATTGCCGTTTTACGCGGCAGCCTGGCGCCAAACGGCAGTGTGGTGAAACAAACCGCCGTGTCCGAATCCATGATGGAATTTGAGGGTAATGCGCGGGTTTTCGATAGCGAAGAGCTGGCGATGGCGGCAATCACCTCGCGCCAGATCCAAAAAGGGGATTTCGTGGTGATCCGCTACGAAGGACCCCAGGGCGGACCTGGTATGCGGGAAATGCTCAGCCCCACCGCGGCGCTGGTGGGCATGGGACTCGGTGAATCGGTTGCATTAATCACTGATGGGCGATTTTCCGGAGGAACGCGCGGTCCGTGTATCGGGCATGTCTCGCCGGAAGCAATGGCAGGCGGACCTATCGCCCTGGTTCGGGATGGCGACAAAATTTATATCAATATTAAACAGCGCAAACTTGAATTGCGATTGAGCGCGGCAGAAATGGAGCAGCGCCGAAAGATGTGGGTGAAACCGGACGCCAGGGTGACCAGCGGCTATCTGGCGCGTTATGCCCGGGCGGTTTCTTCAGCGGATGATGGCGCGGTTGTGCGATAAAATTTGGTCTCAGTCACATCTTCAAAAATTTGAAATTATTTTTGATCATTATTCATAAAAACTTAACAAGGAGGCACACGTGGATCGTACAGGTGCTCAAGTCGTTGTCGAGGTACTGAAAAAGGAGGGAGTGCGAGCGGTTTTCGGATTCCCCGGCGGTTCGGTTCTCGACATTTTTGATGAATTTTATAAAGCGAACATTCCGTTTTATTTAACCCGGCACGAACAGGGAGCCGTCCATGCGGCAGACGGCTTTGCGCGGGCGTCAGGTGAAGTAGGCGTGTGCATCGCGACTTCCGGTCCTGGCGGCACCAATTTGGTAACCGGATTAGCCACGGCGCACATGGATTCAATCCCAATTGTCGCATTAACCGGTCAGGTTCCCACCCAACTCATTGGCAACGATGCCTTCCAGGAAGCTGATATTACCGGCATAACCCGTCCCGTCACTAAACATAATTATATCGTTCAGAATACAAATGATCTGCCCCGAATTCTAAAGGAAGCCTTCTATATTGCCCGCACCGGACGTCCCGGACCGGTACTGGTTGATATCCCAAAAGATATTCAGCAAATTAAAACATCGCTCCCGTACCCGGAAGCGGTCGAGATTCGGGGTTACAAACCGACACTCATCGGGCATAAAAACCAGATTCAAAAATTAGCGACGGCAATAAAGCGCAGCAAAAAGCCGATAATTTACGCCGGTGGCGGTGTGATTGCTTCAGGCGCCAGTGCGGAATTGACAGAACTGGCGCGAAGGTTGAAAATCCCGGTTACAACGACATTGATGGGGCTCGGCGTGTTCCCGGAAACCGATGAGCTTGCGTTGAAAATGTTGGGAATGCACGGAACCCAGTATGCCAACAAAGCCATCATGGAGGCGGATTTGATCATTGCAATCGGGGCGCGTTTTGACGATCGCATCACCGGAAAAGTCGATGCATTTGCACCGACTGCGCATATCGCCCATATCGATATCGATCCGTCCACAATCCGCAAAAATGTGAAAGTGGATATTCCGGTCGTCGGCGATGTCAAGCACGTTTTGCGCGAATTATTGAACTACATCGAAATCGGTGAGCATGGATCATGGATTGAACAGGTTGCCAAATGGAAAGCCGAACTGCCGCTTTCGTATTCCCAGAATGGCGGATTGAAACCCCAGTATGTGGTCGAGCAAATTGATGAAATCACCCGCGGAGAAGCAATCATCACAACCGAAGTCGGGCAAAATCAAATGTGGGCTGCCCAGTTCTATAAATACACGCACCCCAGAACATTCCTGTCTTCAGGTGGATTGGGAACGATGGGATATGGTTTCCCGGCTGCAATCGGTGCCCAGATCGCCTGCCCGGACAAAATTGTATTCGATATCGCAGGTGACGGCAGCATCCAGATGAATATCCAGGAACTGGCGACAGCGGTTACCTACTGCCTGCCTGTTAAAATCGCAATTTTAAATAATCATTACCTCGGAATGGTGCGGCAATGGCAGGAGATGTTCTACGGACGCCGGTACTCGAGCACATGCCTGACAAGACGCAAAAACTGCCCGCCCGAATGCGATCAACCCGGCGAGCATTGTCCCGAATTTATACCTGATTTTATTAAAGTTGCCGATGCCTATGGCGCAAAAGGGATCCGGGTAACAGAATCATCGCAAGTCAGACCTGCATTGCAGGAAGCGCTTGATACAGAAGGACCTGTTGTCCTTGAATTTCTTGTAGAAAAAGAAGAAAATGTATACCCCATGGTACCAGCCGGGGCGTCCTTGAACCAAATGATTAGAGGGATGGCTTAATGAGACATGTAATTTCTGTATTGGTTGATAATAAGCACAGTGTGCTTTCCAGAATTTCCGGGCTTTTTAGTGCGCGTGGATACAGTATTGAAAGCCTGAGCGCCGCCCCTGTCGACGTTGATGGGCTGGCAAGAATGACCATCGTCGTCAAAGGCGATGACTGGGTGGTAGAACAAATCAACAAGCAATTGAATAAACTCATCGATGTGGCAAAAGTGGTGGATATGACCGGTGAAAATTTCATAGATCGGGAATTGGTGCTGGTAAAAGTCAATAGCACCAAAAGCACCCGCCCTGAGATTATGCAGGTCGCCAATATCTTCAGAGCCAAAATCGTTGATATCAGTCCGAGAACTTTGACGGTTGAAGCAACCGGCAGCGAAGCCAAGATTAATGCAATTATTGGTATGTTGCGACCATTCGGGATTAAGGAGCTCGCCAGAACCGGGCAAATTGCCATGAGCCGCGAATTTACCGGCAAATTGTAAACCATCGAATTGGTTCGCGCAGTTCCAGATTTTATTTAGAGACCGTCCGAAAAGGCTGCTTTTCGAAGAATGTATTGAAATAGACAAATCGCTCAACCTTCTCTGTCATGCCCGATCGCTGTATCGGCGATTCACCACAGCACCTTTGAACGGTGGATTTCCGACGGGTTGCGCACTGAATAAAAACATGCGGGAAGGACAGGGAGGGGAATCGCATAGGCTCAAGGCTTTCATGCCATTCACACAAATTTTAAAAGGAGCAATCAAATGAAACTATACTACGACAAAGACGCAGACCTGTCTGTGCTGAAGAACAAAACCATTGCCATCATCGGGTACGGCAGTCAGGGGCATGCGCAGGCACAGAATTTAAGAGAAAGCGGTCTGAAGGTATTGGTCGCCGAACTTGAAGGAACGCCCAATTATGCAAAAGCGGTTGAAGATGGTTTTGCGCCGGTTACAGCCAGCGAGGCAGCGAAAAAAGCGGATATAATTCAAATGCTGGTACCCGATCAGGTTCAGGCAGCGATTTACAGGGAAAGCATCGCACCGCATCTGTCCAAAGGCAAGGCGCTGGTATTCTCCCACGGTTTCAACGTGCATTACGGGCAGATCATCCCGCCAGTCAATGTTGATGTTTACATGGTAGCGCCGAAAGGTCCCGGTCACCTGGTACGTTCCGTATTTGTCGAGGGTGGTGGGGTTCCCTGTCTGGTGGCGGTTTACCAGGACACCTCCGGGCAGGCGATGAAGCTCGCTCTGGCGCACGCCAGGGGCATCGGTGGTACGCGCGCCGGTGTCATCCAGACAACGTTTGAAGAGGAAACCGAAACCGATTTGTTCGGTGAACAAGCGGTGCTTTGCGGCGGGGTCGAGGAACTGGTGAAAGCGGGTTTCGAGACACTGGTTGAAGCCGGGTATACTCCCGAAGCCGCTTACTTTGAATGTTTGCACGAGTTGAAGCTCATCGTCGATCTCTTTTACCAGGGCGGTATTTCCTATATGAATTATTCGGTCAGCGATACAGCCGAGTATGGCGGCTATACCCGTGGACCGCGCGTCATCAACGAACAAAGCCGAAAAGCCATGAAGGAGATACTCGCCGAAGTCCAGGACGGCACGTTTGCGCGGGAATGGCTGCTTGAGAACCAGGCGAATCGCCCGGTGATGAATGCCCTGCGCCGTCGGATGAAGGAACATCAAATTGAAAAAGTCGGTGAAAAACTCCGAGGCATGATGAGCTGGATTAAAAGGTAATTCTGCCCGGATCGCCAAACCAGGAGTGCCAAAGCTTGCTTTGGCAAATATCGCTGCAAGTCGATTCAACTAAATTCATTTTTAAAAGGATAACGCGAATGGAGAGCCGAAGGATCATCATATTTGACACAACGCTTCGCGATGGCGAGCAATCGCCAGGTGCGAGTCTGGATGTGCAGCAGAAGCTTATGATTGCGCATCAGTTAGCCCGCCTGAATGTTGATGTCATCGAAGCCGGGTTTCCGGTCTCTTCTCCCGCCCAATTCGAGGCGGTGAAGTTGATTGCCGAAAAAGTCGAGGGTCCGACCGTCGCCGGTCTTGCGCGCGCGGTGGCGATGGATATCGATCGTTGTTGGGAAGCGTTGAAGAATGCAAAAAAGCCGCGCATACACACATTCATTGGCACTTCAACGGTGCATATTGAAAAGAAATTTCGCAAATCCGAGGACGAAATCCTGGAGATGGCGCGCCAGGCGGTGAAACGCGCGCGCTCTTACTGCGATGATGTGGAGTTCTCTCCCGAAGATTCCGCCCGAACCGGAAAAGCTTTTCTGTTTCGGATCATCGAAGCCGCAATCGATGCCGGCGCTACTGTGATCAATGTTCCGGATACGGTGGGGTATTCTTTTCCGGCTGAATTTGGCAATCTGATTGATGAAATTTTCAAAAAAGTACCGAATATGCACAATGCCATCCTGAGTGTGCATTGCCACAATGATCTGGGATTGGCGGTCGCCAATTCACTGGCAGCTATTGCGAATGGCGCGCAGCAGGTGGAATGCACCATCAACGGTATCGGTGAACGCGCCGGAAATGCATCGTTGGAGGAGATTGTGATGGCGCTGAAAGTTCGCAAGGATGAATTCAAGGCGGATACGGGTATTCAAACCGAGGAAATCTACCGTACCAGCAAAATGGTGAGCCATCAAACCGGGATCATGGTCCAGCCCAATAAAGCCATCGTCGGAGCCAATGCTTTTGCGCACGAATCCGGCATTCACCAGGACGCGGTTTTGAAGGATAAAAATACGTATGAAATTATGACGCCCGAATCGGTGGGATTGTCATCGAACAAGATCGTCCTGGGGCGCCATTCAGGGCGCCATGGGTTGAAGAGCCGGCTCGAAACCCTGGGCTATAATTTATCCCCGGCGGAATTGAATCTGGCGTACGAGCAATTTTTGAAAATCGCGGATAAGAAAAAAGAGGTCTTTGATGACGATTTGGAAGCGATGATTGAAAGCGACATCTATAAAGGTAAAAAAATTATCGAGTTGAACTATTTTCACATTTCCAGCGGCAACCACCTCGTTCCCACTGCAACTGTCGGTTTGAGCGTCGAGGGAGTCGCTTACCAGGAAGCAGCTTGCGGCGACGGTCCGGTGGATGCGGCATTCAACGCAATCGATCGCGTAACCCGCCTGAGTGTTCAACTCGAGGATTACCAGTTGCATTCGGTTACCAGCGGAAAAAACGCCCTGGGAGAAGTCATCGTCAAAATTGCCAATAATGGGTTTCAAATCACCGGACACGGTGCCAGCACCGATGTCATCGAAGCCAGCATCAAAGCATACCTGGATGCAATTAATCGATTAATGATCAAACTAAGGAAGAGCAATGACCATAACTGAAAAAATTCTGGCTGCTCATGCGGGTAGAGCTGCTGTTGAGCCGGGCGAATTGATTATGGCTCAGTTGGATTTAGTCCTGGGCAATGATATTACCGCACCTCTGGCGATAGAGGAATTTTATAAGCAGCAGGCAAAAAAAGTGTGGGATCCGTCGCGCGTGGTGCTCATTCCGGACCATTTCACACCGAATAAAGATATCAAGTCCGCTGAACAGGCGAAAATGATCAGGGAATTCGCCCGGGAACAAGGCATCGTCCATTATTATGAAATCGGGCGCACCGGCATTGAACACGCTTTCCTCCCGGAACAGGGCATTGTTGTCCCCGGTGATTGCATCATTGGAGCCGATTCTCACACCTGTACCTACGGCGCAATCGGTGCTTTTGCAACCGGCGTTGGCAGCACGGATCTGGCAGCGGCTATGATTACCGGGCAGACATGGTTCCGAGTGCCGGAGAGCATCAAATTAACCTACCAGGGTGATTTCCAGCCGTGGGTCGGCGGGAAAGATCTGATTTTATACACGATTAAACAACTGGGCGTCGACGGAGCGAATTATAAAGCCCTGGAATTCACGGGCAAAGCCATTGCCAATCTTTCGGTTGAGGGTCGCCTGACAATGGCGAATATGGCAATCGAAGCCGGGGCGAAAAATGGCATTTTCGCGCCCGATGGCAAAACAACGAGCTATGTCAAGCAGCGCGCCCAACGGGAATTCAAAACCTATTCAAGCGATCCCGATGCTGAATATTCGGCACTATATGACATAAATGTCAATCAAATCGAGCCGCAGATCGCCTTCCCTTCGCTGCCTGAAAATGCGCGTCCGGTCAGCGAGTCGACCCACGTGAAGATCGACCAGGTCGTTATCGGATCGTGCACCAACGGGCGGATCGAAGATATTCGAATTGCGGCAAAAGTTATGAAAGGGCATAAGGTTCATCGCGATGTGCGCTGCATCGTAATTCCGGCGACGCAGGCGGTATATTTACAGGCTTTGCGCGAAGGGCTGATCGAGATTTTCATTGAATCGCAGGCAGTGGTGTCAACGCCTACCTGCGGTCCATGCCTCGGAGGACACATGGGCATACTCGCTGCCGGTGAACGCGCGATTGCTACCACCAACCGCAATTTTGTAGGACGAATGGGGCATCCCGAAAGCGAAGTCTATCTCGCGGGTCCAGCGGTCGCAGCAGCCGCTTCCATCCTGGGCAGAATCGGATCCCCCCTGGAGTTGGGTCTGCAAGCCTGATGCCCGTAGCGCAAGATGATTTCTTGCGCAACGTGGAATTTAATCATTTCGTGTTTTTTAGTGTTTTTAGTGGGCTAAACAAATTCGAAAAATTTAATCGGAATAAACTAGGATAACGCTCAACATGAATCAGAATTTAAAAGGCAAAGCCTGGACATTCGGCGATGATATCAATACGGATCTTATCATCCCCGCGCGGTATTTGAATACAACCGATCCCGGCGAACTCGCTGCGCACCTGATGGAAGACGAAGACGCTGATTTTTCCAAAAAAATAACGCCCGGAGATATCATCGTTGCCCGGAAAAATTTCGGCTGCGGTTCATCGCGGGAGCATGCGCCGCTGGCAATCAAAGCCGCCGGAATCAGTGCAGTGATCGCGCGTAGTTATGCACGAATTTTTTATCGCAATTCAATTAATATCGGTCTGCCCATTTTGGAGAGTGAAGATGCCGCCCGGCATATCGAAACCGGTGATGAACTCAAAATCGATTTGAGTCGCGGGCAGATTGAAAATGTGACGAAAAAGCAGACATATCAGGCAACAGTTTTTCCTGAATTTATGCAAAAACTCATCTCCGCCGGCGGGCTGATGGCATGGATTAGAAAGGAGCGAAAACAGGATGAATAAAAAACACAAAAAACTGGCTGTATTGCCCGGAGACGGAATCGGCAAGGAAGTCGTTGATGAGGCATTGAAAGTAATGAATGCTGTCGCAGATAAACGCAGCTTGCACATCGATTTGTCATTTGCGGATGTGGGCGGCGCTGCGCTGGATAAATACCACATACCGCTCCCCGATGAAACCCTGCAATTGTGCCTGGAAAGCGATGCCGTATTACTCGGCGCTGTGGGCGGACCCAATTGGGAGAGCCAGCCGCATCACCTGAAGCCTGAGCGTGCGCTGTTGAAATTGCGCCAGGAGTTGGGTTTATTCGCCAACGTGCGCCCGGCGAAAGTTTATGCGCCGCTCATTCACGCATCCACCTTGAAAGCTGAAGTCATTCGGGACATTGATCTTATTGTAATGCGTGAACTTACAGGCGGCATTTATTTTGGCGAACCACGCGGCATTCGGCAAAACGGAAAAGAAAAGATAGGAACGAACACGCTGGTTTACAGCTCATCCGAAATTGAACGTATCGCGAGAGCAGCGTTCGACATGGCGGGCAAGCGCCGCAAAAAAGTGACATCGGTGGATAAAGCCAATGTGCTCGATAGCATGCAACTCTGGCGCGATGTGGTGTGTGAAGTCGCAAAAGAGTATCCCGATATCGAACTCAATCACCTGTACGTCGATAATTGCGCCATGCAACTGGTACGGAATCCGGGGCAATTCGATATCATTTTGACCGGAAATATGTTCGGAGATATTTTGAGCGATGAAGCCGCCATGCTCACCGGTTCCATCGGCATGCTGCCATCAGCGAGCCTGGGAAAATATACCGCGATGTATGAGCCCGTGCACGGTTCCGCGCCCGACATCGCCGGAAAGGGCATTGCCAATCCCATCGCCACTATCGCCTCGGTCGCTATGATGCTCAAATTCAGCTTCGACATGCCGGGTGAGGCAGATGCGATTGAGCATGCCATTTCAGCGGTGCTCGATGATGGCTATCGCACGCCCGATTTAATGGAGCAGGGAAAAAAGCGAGCTTCAACGGGCGAAATGGGTGATTTGATTGTCGAAGCGTTAACCCAAACTTTGGAATCCTGAGCGATACAATTCAAGTCCATTGAAGAAAGGTCAATTTGGAGACTCCGTTCCCAATATTCAAATCAAATATAAGGCAAAGTGATTTTATGAATAACAGCAACCGTGTCGAAATTTATGATACCACGCTGCGTGATGGCACGCAGGGCGAAGGCATTTCATTTTCAGTCGAGGATAAGCTGCGCATTGCAAAACGCCTGGACAGATTCGGTGTGGATTATATCGAAGGCGGGTGGCCCGGCTCGAATCAAAAAGATGAAGCATTTTTCAAACGTGCCGCCGAAATGACCTGGCAGCATGCGAAAATTGCGGCATTCGGCAGCACCCGGCGCGCAAAAAATCCCGTCGAAACCGATCCCAATATCCGGGCTCTCGTCGATTCCGGGGCGCCGGTTTGCACGATTTTCGGAAAGACATGGGATTTGCACGTGACCGATGCCCTGCGCATCGATCTGGATCAGAATCTGACGCTCATCTATGAGTCGGTCGCGTATGTTCTCAGCCAGGGACGCGAGGTTATTTACGATGCCGAGCATTTTTTCGACGGATTCAAAGCCAATCCCGAATATGCCCTGGCAACGCTGAAAGGCGCCAGAGATGCCGGCGCCACATGCCTGGTTTTGTGCGATACCAATGGCGGTACGCTCACCAGCCAATTGGTTGGCATCATACAGCGAGTGAAACAATCATTCTCCTGCGATCTGGGCATTCACGCGCATAATGATGCGGATATGGCAGTAGCCAATACAATTGCAGCGGTAGAACTCGGTTGCCGGCATGTTCAGGGAACAATCAATGGCTACGGAGAACGCTGCGGAAATGCCAATCTGTGCTCGATTCTGCCCGCCCTGAAACTGAAACTCGATGCGCCATTGGCATCGGAAATCGATTTGAGCCAACTGACGGAACTTTCGCGATATATCAGTGAGGAAGCCAATTTGCCGCATCGGCACGATTTCCCGTATGTCGGGCAGAGCGCGTTTGCCCATAAAGGCGGCATCCACGTGAGCGCTATTCGCAAAAATTCCAAAACGTATGAACATATTCAGCCTGAAATAGTGGGGAATACCCAGCGCGTGTTGATATCGGATTTATCCGGGCAAAGCAATATCCTTTCGAAGGCGGAGAAATACGGTCTCAACCTTGAGCATCTTTCCCCGAAAGCCAGGGAGATTGTCGATAAACTGAAAGAGATGGAGCACCTGGGGTATCAATTCGAAGCGGCTGAGGGTTCGTTTGAAATTCTCATCAAGAAATCGCTGCAGAGAATGCAGCATTATTTCGAACTCGAAGGCTTTCGCGTCATCATTGAAAAACGGAACGGGCATCCCATTTCAGAAGCCACGATCAAAGTCAAAGTTGACGGCAAAACCGAGCATACCGCAGCCGAGGGAGTGGGTCCGGTGAATGCTCTCGATAATGCCCTGCGCAAGGCGCTCGAGAAATTCTATCCGACTCTCAAAGATATGCATCTGACCGATTACAAGGTACGCGTGCTCAACGAAAAACAAGCCACCGAAGCCTTTGTGCGTGTGCTGATCGAAACTGCCGACGGAACGGACAGTTGGGGAACGGTGGGCGTTTCGAACAATATTATCGAAGCCAGTTGGCAGGCGCTGGTGGACAGCATCAATTACAAGCTGATGAAGGATGCGAAAGCGCGCGTATAAAATATATCAAAGTGGTGCGCAATAAATGCAGAAAATAATCACGATTGAAGGAGGGTACCAGATGAATTGGACGGAATTACTCAAAAACGAAATAGAATCTGCTTATCGTGTGACCGAGGGCTTGATGGACCTGGTCGATGGTGATAAGCTCCAATGGAAACCGGCAACCGGCAGCAATTGGATGACGACAGGGCAGGTGCTGATGCATCTGACCAATGCCTGTGGCGCCGCATTCAAAGGTTTTGTCTCCGGTGACTGGGGCATGCCTGAAGATTTTGATCCCGCCCGCCTGCCGCCGGAAGACATGCTGCCACCAGCGGAAAAGCTGCCAACGATTGGAAGCGTTTCAGAGGCGAAGAGGCTGTTGACTGAAGACCAGAAACTTGCACTTGCGATGCTGGAAAAATGCGATGATAAGCGGCTTTCCACTGAAATTTCCACTGCGCCGTGGGATCCGACCGAGATGGTACTCGGTCACCGCCTGCTTCAGATGGTGAATCATCTCAATCAGCACAAAAGCCAACTGTTTTATTACCTGAAACTCCAGGGCAAGCCGGTGAATACGGGTCATCTTTGGGGGATGTAGGCAGAGCTTGCAGCATCTACGTATTTTGCCATCAGCCATTTCTTCCATTCTACAAAAATGATTTAAAATCTGACTTTTTATTCTAAAAATTTAACATTTATATTGACTTTTTATATTTTTATGTATATAGTCATAAAAATTTTAATATTTCTATACTTGAGCCCGTCGCCAGAACGATCCTCCTCATTACCTTATATTTGCTCGAATGCTGATTAGAAATTAAGGTACTAAAGCAACGGAATGAGAATGCCGCACTTCTAATTAATGCAGATTCAGAGCGCAATGGTCGCAATCCGATCCAAGAATGAAAAAGCACCTGTGTGCAGCATGACTGAATAAGATGAATCGGATAAAAATCCATTGGGGGAGCCGGCATTAAAATGACGGGACAGAATCATGAAGATTTATTTGCCGATGCAGATCAGTATCCTGCTGGTTCTCAGCCTGCCTTTTTCCGTCGATGCCCAGTGGTGCTCGAATCCGGCGCAAAATACCGCAATTGTCTGTACCTGCGGCAATCAGTTGCTGCCTAAAATCGAAGCGACATCCAACGGAGGCTGCTACATCGCCTGGTTCGATAACCGCAGCGGGAATTATAGCGTTTATCTGCAACGACTTAATTCGAAAGGAAAACCGCAGTGGCAGTCCGACGGTTTGCTGATAAGCGATTATTCTCAACTGGGCTGGGTGGCCGATTACGATATGATGGTTGATGACGCAAATAATGCGGTCATTGTTTTTTCGGATATCCGCAACGGCGGCACAAGCTCCCTCGATGTGTTTGCATATAAAATCAGTCCCGGTGGAGATTTTCTCTGGGGATGCGACGGACTCAATCTGTCTGACTTCAGCCTTGCGTGCTCCGAGCCTGATCCAAAAATCGTTCAAACAAGCGACGGAAATTTTGTGGTCACCTGGGCGAGAATCGGCAGCCGTCACGACATTGTGCTGCAAAAATTATCCGCAAGCGGAAGGAAACTATGGGGCAATGATGGCATTGTGGTGAGCGCGGAAGATTCCGGCAACGTTGGCTGTCCCAATATCATAGCCACAGAGGATAATCACGCAATTATTGTATGGAAGCATTCAACCGGCTCGTTTAACAACAACGCCACCGACATCTTCACTCAAAAATTCGGATCGTCGGGTGAGCCGGTTTGGAATGCTTGCGCCGTGCCGATTCACGAAAATGGCTGTATCCCCGGCTATTTCACGCCTCAAATTTGCAGCGACGGAAAGGGCGGCGCTTTTTATGCCTGGTACGATTTCACTTCGCTCTCAGAAGCCAACGTCTGGGTGCAGCATGTCGCTTCCGGTGGTACATCTCAATTCCCTTCAAACGGCATCAAGTCAACCACCAATTTAGATGTCCTGCATTTGAATCCGTCCATCGCTCATCTAAAGCAAGCCGAAATCTGCTGTGTATTCTGGATCGAGAAAAATATCAATCAAACTAAATTCGGCATCGCTGGTCAGGCATTTTCTACTGCGGGATCGCGCCTCTGGACTGAGGAAGGCAACTGCTTTCAACAGCTAAATGCCAATGAAAAGTATAGTTTGAGGAGCGCACCCATTCAAAACAGCATTTGCCTGTGTTACCTCGAGCGAACGCAACCTGGCGTGTATGCCGCCGGCGTAAAAGCGTTCAGAATAGCCAGTGATGGCAAAATCGTGTGTCACCCCGCATTGATTTCTTCCTCAGCATCCGGGAATAAGGACGATTTGCAATTGATGCGGAATTCGGCGGATTGCATGTTTTTTACCTGGCACGATGAACGAAACGATCAGGGTGATATCTTCGCGCAAAATATGCACCCGGACGGTTCGCTGGGCAATTTCGAAGTCTCGAAGGCAAGCTCTGTTTTAAAGAGAACATCGATGCCGGTCTTAACTAACAATTACCCCAATCCATTCAATGCCCGTACCGAGATTCGATTTCAACTCGTTGAATCGCAGCGTGTCCAAATTACGATTTATAATGCAGCCGGTCAAACTATTCGCAAGCTGATGAATGCCGCGTGTAAACCGGGGTTTCACCGCATTCGGTGGAATGGAACCGATGCCAGCGGAAAATTTGTCGGCAGTGGCGTTTACCTTTGCCGGTTGAAAATGGGCGATGCAGTTCGTACCTGCAAGATGAGTTTGTTGAAATGAGGGAGATCATTGGGCAGTCTCGATTACGATCCGAATCAGAGTTTTGACCAATCCTATTTGACAGCCTGATCTTTTATCCTGGTTTGTTTTATCAGAGGTAACAATTATTAACTAATTTTTTCGGCATCAATCATATAAAATCGAGGAGGATCAACTATATCAAATTTTACAAGAATCGCCTTGTTGGTGTTGTTGATGGGCGAAGGTTTCGGCAGCGTCGTTTCAGCGCAAGAGCCGGGGACACTTTACACGTTCCACAACCTTGAAAACCAACGCTGGATGAAATGCCTGCAGACGATGAAACAAGGCGCCGAACAAGCATATTTTGATGTCACGTTTTATCATATCAACATTGACATTTCGATTCACTCACCTTATGTAAAGGGCGATGTATTATGCCGAGTCAACGCGGCAGCAGACAGCGTGCGAGAAATCAAGTTGAATTTGCACAACGCTCTGACAACGGACAGTATCGCAGGGAATGTCAGCGAGTATGTCTTTGAAAATGATACGATTTACATCAAACTTGACAAAAGCTATCCATCTGGCGCGCAAGCTGAAGTGAGGGCATATTACCAGGGCGAACCCCAGCCCGCAGCGGGGATTGCGGGATTTCAATACGACGTCAGCGATGGCATGCCCAAGATTGTCACAGCCTGCGAACCGTTCTTTTCATACTGCTGGTGGCCCTGCAAAGATGGCGCCGGTGACAAGGCAGATTCAGTGTACATCGATATCACCATCCCCGATACAACAATTGATGGCACTGAATTGATTGCCCTTTCCAATGGTATTCTGGAAAATACGCTTTCCGAAGGCGGCAGGAAGACCTTTCAATGGCGGGAAAGATATTCAATCGCCACGTATTATATTATGGTTGCTGTATCGTGTTACAGCCATTTCCAACAAGACTATCATGGCAGATTCGGAGAAAAGCTTCAAAATCGATTATTGGGTATTTCCTGAATATTATTATAGCGCCCAGAATTACGTTAGCCTCATGCCCGAGGTAATGCTTTTCTTTTCCGATCTTTTTGGGAAATATCCCTTCCGCGAAGAAAAATATGCCATGACACAAGCTGCTTCTTCTTTCGGCGCTGGTCTTGAGAATCAGACGAATACAATCATAGGGGCTTCTCTTTGGAGAACAGGCAATTTCCTCCTTCCAGTCCATTAATTAGAGTTCGTCCGAAAACTCGAAAAATTGTCATTGCGAGGCGTTTTTTGCCGAAGCAATCCCCTGATAAAACGGCTGAGATTGCTTCGTCGCAAA
>JAFGMA010000304.1 GCA_016927835.1 Candidatus Zhuqueibacterota bacterium
AGCGGCATTTATTATTTAAAAGCGAACAATGATAATAATATTCAAAATTTGAAGCTGTTAAAAATGAAATAACCTGGATTATTCATTCGATCCCGAATGGATGAAAACATTAGCTATCCCGAGTATTAGATGTTTGGGATAGCTTCAATTTAAAAGGAACATGTTTCATGCGACTTATCAGCAGCAGTATATTCATAATCCTGTTCTTTACGTTATCGCTTTCTGCAAAAAATTTTGAAACAGTGGTTGAAGATACGATTGGATTTGCTGATCCCGGGCAGGAGATCGCCCTGGGCGGCATTGTTAAAAATCTTACCTCCAACGAAATTCAAATTGAAATTATCCGAAACACGAATAACATCCCGGATTCATGGTCGACTTCGTTGTGTCTTGACTTGTGTGCTGCCCCGTGGATTGACACGGTGACCGGAACGTTGAATCCAAACGATAGCCTTGAATTTAGCATCCATTTTTTCACGTGTCCGGCACCGAATGAAGGAGAGGCACAACTCATTATTCGTGAGGTGCGTGGAAACGATGCTGAAGCCGATATTGTGCTCTTCCAAGCCAGCACCGCGAATAATTCGGCTATCGCTGCAACTGAAAAAATAAATCGATCATTCCGCCTTTTGGGGAATTATCCGAATCCGTTCAATAATTCATCGAAAATCTGTTTTCAATCAGCGTATCCCATACGGACCGCAACTTTAAGAGTCTATTCAATATTGGGGCGACTGGTAGCCGAAGAAAATTTATCCAATCTACCAGCAGGTGATTTGCAGATCAATTTTTCCGGAACGGACACGAAGGGCGTTGTACTGCCAGGCGGTTCGTATATTTATAAACTGGCTGTGATGACGCTCAACGGGAGGAGTTTTTCTGATACCGGACGCTTCACGTTTTTGAAGTGATCCTTGTTTAAATCGATGCAGCCGCAATGTCCCGGACAAACCCGGATGGGAAGCTACTCAACTCCTGGTAATCAACGCGATGAACAAATTAAAGAATTAAACAGGAATAGCACCATGAAAAAGATCGTGCTCATCATACTTGTAACGCCTATCGTTTTATTTTCGCAAAACCTTTCAAATTTGAAATTTCAGAATCTTTCAGGCAACACTGTTACCATCAAAGATCATTTAGCCAATGATGCGACAATCGTTTTATTCTGGGCGACCTGGTGCATCCCGTGCAAAGAGGAGTTTCCGGTTATTCAGAAATTAACACAAAAATATGAAGATAAAAAGATTAAAGTGATTGCCATCTCACAGGATTCCCCGCGCAGCCTGGCAAAGGTAAAATCATACACCAGAACGCATGATTATGGATTTATGTACCTGACGGACCAGAAAGAGATTGCCAAATCAAAGCTCCTTGTCACCTCAGTGCCCTTTACGATGCTGTTGAATAAACAGGGTAAAGTTATTTATAATCACAGTGGCTATCTGCCGGGGGATGAAAAAGAACTGGAACAGCACATACTGAAACTCTGGGAACAGAAAGAAAAAATGCAGAGTGAAGGAAAGATTGAATGAAATTTCGGATTGCAGCAGTATTAATTGTATGTTTCGCTAACCAATCTCATGCACAGCTCACCTTCAAAAACCAGTTTGAATATACGCACTGGAATCAATACGATCGCGATATTGTGGAGAATTGGAGCGACCTGAGCTACCAGGGAGAATTCATTCAATCAGGCTTGCGATTCGAAGTAAATAAACCGCCCGATCCGTTTATCTTCCCGGTTGACACGCTGCTGGATGCGTATGCATTAACTTATCTCTATGCCGAGTGTTATTATAAAAACCTGACTGCCACCGTTGGCAATTTCTATACAACGTTTGGACGAGGCTTGAGTTTGCGAACGTATGAAGACCGCAATCTGCGCGTGGATAACAATATCGAAGGCGTAAAGCTCAATTTTTCAGGTGAAAGCTACCGGTTTCAGGCAATTGCCGGCAGAATGCGCGATCGCTATAATCGGCGCGAAGATGGTATTTATGGTGCGGATGGCGATTTCTCTCCACTGAAAAATATTCAATTGGGTGCTAGTTATTTGTACCAGGACGATCGGGGTGCAAATCAAAGCCAGCTCTGGACGACGCGTTTGCAGGTCACGCATAGCCTGGGCGACATCTACGCCGAAGTCGCGCGTCCGGATTGGTCTCACGATGTCAGTTATTATCTCGCCGCCAGCACCAGTTTTACCAAATTTTCGCTGACAATGGAATATAAGGATTATAATCACCTGTCGTTTAAGAATAAATATGGAACCGATTATAATGCAGCGCCTTCTTTGACACGGGAACATTCATTTACGCTGCTGAACCGCCATCCCCATGCGCTCAATATGGATGATGAAAAGGGCTATCAATTTGAATTGTCCTATGTGCCAACCGAAGAAACGGAAGTGACCGTCAATCATAGCCAGACGTTTACGCATCGGAATCTCAGCATTTTTGAAGAATATTATGGCGAAATGCATCACTATTTTTCGGAAAGATCAGACGTTCGTCTGGCAACCGCCTGGACGTATGATTTCGCCACGAATACTGAAAATATCACTCCCATCGCCGATGTCCGCTGCAATTTGACCTGGCGGGATCAACTCCATCTTAGCTATCAACACCAGCACACGATTAATAAGTTCGATCAAAGCGAATTTGATAATGAATTCCTGCTGCTAGAATATTCTCGTTCTCCGCTGTTCAGTTTTGCACTTGTGGGAGAATATACCAATAAAGATCAAATCAAGAACATTGAACTGGATAGGAATCATTGGCTGTACGGAAATCTGACGCTCAGTTTTTGGCGGAATCAGCAACTCTCAATCCTGGTGGGCTCGCGCCAGGAAGGTTTCGTCTGTGTCGGTGGCATCTGTCGCTATGAACCTGAATTTGAGGGGATTGAAATTAAATTTATTAATCGCTTTTAATAGAACGAGAATCCGTTATGTCAAACGGTCCAAAGATGCCTGCTGCCATTTTGTTATCGTTAATCATCGCAGTGTTGTTTGTTGTTCAATACTGAAACGACCTTGATCTCAGGCAAAAGAGGGTATAAAGCAAAGCCGTCAGCCTGAAAACGGTACCTTTGAATATTCAATGGCTTATAGCTTTTTTGATGTGACCAATCACAGGGGTACCTACAAAATGAAAATCAATTTAGACGGGATAACAGGATTATCAAGATTCTAACGCTCGCGGGGGATTTGAAGCCCACCCGCTCAGCCCATAGCCGTCAAGCTAAGAACGTTAGCGCTTATTATTCAGAAACATATCGTTGTATTGATCTCAGAACAAGGATTAGCGATTAACGATTTTAGAAGTAATTGAAATTTTAAAAGTTACTTCCTCAACACGAGTTTTGGTCTGTTTACATCGTAAATCAAAAATCGTTAATCTCTGTTCGTAAATC
>JAFGMA010000305.1 GCA_016927835.1 Candidatus Zhuqueibacterota bacterium
ATTTTGAAGTTCGCTTCATGATTTTTTTGTAAAGGGGGTGCTTAATTGTACGCTCAACAACAACAACCCGGCTTTTCTCCATTTTATCGCTGAGCACCGTACCTATCTTTACTTTTCTTCTTCCCCGTTCCTGATTTTGCATGTTTTAATTCTCCCTGCTTTCAGCTTTCTTGCAGCTCTTTAGCGGAACCACGATACATTACGTGATCCGGTTAGCCTCGTATTCACTCATCTTCCGATTTTTCGACAGCGGCATCGGCTAATTCACTCGTAATCGGCTTGCTTATTTCTTTTGAATATTCACTGAGAATGGTTCTCATTCTCGCAATATCGCGCCTTGCCTGAGTTAATTTCGTTGGATCATTCAATTGATGCGTTGCATGCTGAAAGCGCAAATTTTGCAGCTCTTCGATTTTATCATCAAGGGCTTGTTCCAGCTCTTCTATTGTCATTTGCCTGATTTCATCAGTTTTCATCTTTTAATCTCCGAAATCGGTTTGGCTTACAAACTTCGTCTTAATTGGCAATTTATGAGAGGCAAGCCTGATCGCTTCACGCGCAACGTCGGCAGGAACACCTTCTATTTCAAACAAGATACGTCCCGGCTTAACGACTGCGACCCAGAACTCCGGTGAACCTTTTCCTTTGCCCATCCGGGTTTCAGCAGGTTTTTGAGTGACGGGTTTGTCGGGAAATATCCGAATCCAGATTTTTCCGCCTCTTCGGACGTGCCGGGTTATGGCGATACGCGCAGCCTCAATTTGTCGACTGGTGATCCAGGCGGGTTCGAGAGCTTTCAATCCAAATTGCCCAAAGCTCAAACTTGAACCACGAACCGCTTTGCCTCTCATCCGGCCGCGCTGATGTTTTCGAAATTTTACCCTTTTCGGCATTAACATAGGTAAATGACTCCCAATAATAATTTCAATTCTGTTTTTTGGTCATGAGAAGCATCAACGCCCGGGATCAGGATGCAACGTCCGAAAGCCCAATGACTTCACCTTTGCAAATCCAAACCTTAATGCCAATTGCACCATAAGTGGTACGCGCGGTAGATACTGCATAATCTATATCAGCCCGAAGTGTATGCAGCGGGATTCTACCTTCTTTATATTGCTCGGTTCGCGCCATTTCGGCACCACCCAGTCGTCCCGCGCAAGCGATTTTCACTCCTTCTGCGCCCATTCGCATGGCACCCATAATTGCTTTTTTCATCGCTCGTCTAAACGATATTTTTGCTTCGAGTTGTCGCGCCACATTTTCTGCAACAAGAAAAGCATCCAATTCGGGCCGTTTGATCTCGTTGATATTAAGTTGGATTTCTTTTTCAGTAATTTTCTGCAACTCTAATTTCAATTTATCAACTTCAGCACCTTTTCGACCAATTACAATCCCCGGACGTGCCGTATGGATTGTCAAAGTAATCCGTTTTGGGGTTCGCTCGATCTCAATTTTTGAAACGCTTGCTTTTTGAAGCCGCGTATGAATGTATCTCCTTAAATCCAAATCTTCTTTTAGTTTTTCAGAAAATTGCTTCTCGTCAAACCAATTTGAATCCCAGCTTTTAATAATCCCAAGCCTTAATCCAATAGGATTCGCTTTCTGTCCCAAGCACGCCTCCTATTTACAATTTAATCAAATGCAATTTATTTAGTTTAATATAGAGAATAAATAAAACCCACTATATTTCTTATTCGCCATCCGATACCACCAACGTGATATGGCTGGTTCGCTTTCTGATTCGCATTGCCCGCCCCATAGATGCTGCTCGAATTCTTTTTAGCGTGATCCCCTGATCAACGCGAGCCTCATCTACGAACAAATCTTCAGATCTAACTTTTGATTTATCTTCAATATTCATCAGATTTGCAATCGCCGAACGTAACGCTTTTTCCAGCGGAACTGATGCGGCTTTTGGACTAAAATGCAAAATATTCAGTGCTTCATCCACTTGCTTTCCACGGATCAAATCTGCAACGCGTCTAACTTTCCGAGGTGACATGCGAATCCACTTTGCAGAAACTTTTGACTTCATTTTTGCGTCTCCAACGATTTATCGTCGTACTTTCGATGATTTATCGCCTTTGCCAGCGTGCCCTCTAAAAGTACGCGTAATTGCAAATTCACCGAGTTTGTGACCTACCATATTCTCAGTAATAAACACCGGGATGAATTTATTGCCATTATGTATGGCTAACGTGTGCCCAACAAAGTCGGGAGAAATTGTCGATCGTCTTGACCAGGTTTTAATAACCTTTTTTTGATTGGAATCATTGAGCGCTAAAATTTTATTTAGCAGCTTTTGATCGATAAATGGTCCTTTTTTTACCGAACGAGCCATAATTTATCACCTAGATTTGCGTCGTTTTATGATTAATGCGTCTGAACTTTTTTTGCGTCTCGTTTTTTTGCCTTTTGCCAATAAGCCCCATGGTGAACACGGATGGCGTCCACCGGAACTCTTTCCTTCACCGCCGCCCATGGGATGGTCTATCGGATTCATTGCCACACCCCGAACTTTTGGACGACGACCCAACCAGCGCATGCGACCAGCTTTTCCGACCGTGATGTTTTCATGTTCGGTATTGCCTACCTGCCCCAGGGTTGCTTTGCATTCGAGCAACACCATTCTCACTTCTCCGGACGGGAGCCGTATCTGCGCATATTTCGATTCTTTGGCGACCAACTGGCCATAAGAACCAGCGCTGCGAGCAAGTTGACCGCCTTTGCCGATTTTCAATTCGATATTATGCACCATCATTCCCAGCGGGATATTTTTCAAGGGCATACAATTTCCAGCCTGAATCGGTGCATTCTCGCCGGACAATACAGTATCGCCGACATTCAATCCCAATGGTGCAAGAATATAGCTTTTTTCACCATCCACATAATGCAGCAGCGCGATTCTCGCGGATCGATTGGGATCATATTCAATTGCGGCAACTTTCGCCGGCACATCAACTTTATTGCGTTTGAAATCGATGATGCGATAATGTCGCTTATGTCCCCCACCGCGATGACGGCAGGTAAGTTTCCCGTCGTTATTTCGTCCCCCGGTCTTTTTCAATGGCGCGAGCAATGACTTTTCCGGCGTTGTCTTTGTAATCTCTTTAAAATCCGAAACGCTTTTAAATCGTTGCGATGGGGTTATGGGTTTGTATGTTTTAACAGGCATCCTATTCTCCAACTTGACGTACGCGTTAAGGCATTATTTTTCAAAGAAGTCGATTGAGTCGCCTTTTTTAACGGTAACGATAGCTTTTTTCCAGTCAGATCGTTTTCCTCGGGTAATGCCGCGGCGTGTGTTCATTCGTTTGGTTTTGCCTTTGACAAGCGCTGTCTGAACGTCCACAACTGAGACATCGAACTTCTCTTGTACCGCTCGTTTGATTTCAATTTTCGTCGCCTTTTTATCTACAACAAAAGCATATTTATGCTGCGACTCTTGCAATTTCAACATTTTTTCAGTTAAAATCGGCTTCTGCAAAATGGTGTATATTTTATTCATGATCCTAACACCGCTTTAATTTTATCAAGAGAATCTTTCTGAATCAACAATTTGTCCGAATTCAGGATATCATAAGTTGACGGTGTATCCGCCATACGTACTGTTAGCTTCGGAATATTTTTTGAAGCTAATAAAATCGAATCGTCCTTGCCTGGTACGAGCAGCAAAACTTTAGATTTATCCATGCTCAATTGCTTCAAGATCAAATTCATCTCTTTCGTTTTTGCGTTGTCAATTGTAAAGTTTTCAACGATGATGATTTGATTTTTCCGAGCCTTATACGTATAAGCCGACCGTCGTGCCAGCTTATTAACCTTTTTCGGGAGTTTAAATCGATATTCGTGGGGTTGTGGTCCAAACGTTCGTCCACCACCCACCCAGAGCGGCGAGCGACTGGTTCCGGCACGGGCAGTTCCTCTCCCTTTTTGGCGCCAGGGCTTACGACCACCGCCACGGACTAAAGCGCGATTTTTCGAAGACGCCGTTCCCTTGCGGCTTCTGGTCATCTGAGCGCGTATAGCCTGGTATATCACATGATCATTCGGCTCTATGTTAAAAATAGAATCCGGGAGTTCCATCTTTTCCCCGGTTGCCGTCCCTTCTATATTATATACATCCAATTCCATTTTTTGCTATCCGCTAATTGTAATTATCGATTTTTATGTATTTAATAGGACTACGCTTTTTTGATAAAAACTGTGCCCCCATTGGCACCCGGTACTGCTCCTCGAAGTATGAGCAAATTATTTTTGGCATCCACCTTCTCAACTCTGATATTTTTTACCGTCACATTTTTGCCACCCATGCGGCCAGCCATACGAATACCCTTAAAAATGCGTGACGGTGAAGACGATTGACCAATCGATCCCGGTGCACGATAACGATCACTTTGACCATGCGTTTTGGGACCACCTCCGAAACCATGCCGCTTGACAACACCGGCGAAACCTTTTCCTTTGGATACGCCGGATACGGCTACGACATCCCCTTCGGAAAAAATATCAACTTTTATTTCATCACCCGGTTTAAGTTTGTCAGCACCGTCAAAATCTCTGACTTCTTTGAGTATTTTGACCGGAGGTATTCCGGCTTTTTCCAAATGCCCTTGCAACGGCTTTGTGTTTAGTTTTTGCCGAGTCTTTTTAAATCCCAATTGAATAGCGTCATAATTATCGCTATCCTTTGTTTTTATTTGGCTAACAAAGCAAGGACCGACTTCGATTACGCTCACCGCCCAACACTTGCCTTGTGGATCGAATATTCGCGTCATACCAACTTTTTTTCCAAGTAAACCGATCATTTTATTATCAATCTCCTCGTATCATGCTTCAGGAATGCCAATTTGGATTTGTTTCACCCATCCATTGGATTTATCCGAGTGGCTGAAAAAGCGGAAAATCATGAGCTCCTTTTGATAACCAAAAAATTGCTCATTTATCCGTTTCGACCATCTCACCTTGCCTCGCTCATAAAAATCTAAGTGGGGCAGAAACAAATCGAAATCAAACCTTTATTTCTACATCAACACCGGCAGGTAGTTCCAGTTTCATCAATGCATCGACCGTTTTGGGCGTTGAATTCAAAATATCAATCAATCGTTTATGGATGCGTGTTTCAAACTGCTCCCTGGATTTTTTATCAACGTGCGGTGATCTTAAAACAGTATAAACTGTGCGCCTGGTCGGAAGTGGTATGGGTCCAGAAATGCCCGCACCAGTCTGTTTTGCTGTTTTAATGATTTTATCTGTTGACTTATCAATCAAACGATGATCATACGCTTTTAATTTGATTCGTATTTTCTGCCCAGCCATTCACTCACTCCATAATGGATATAGATTTTTTGAATTATAACAGCATGCTATAATCCAGGTATCTTTTGAAGCAAATTTGATTTTAAGGAATAGCGTATAAATCCTGTCTGAGGTTCCCTTCATGCAAGGGAACCATCAGATTTTAAACGCCACCTTCAATTAAGGATTCCTTATGCAGGTTATGCTATTCAACAATTTTGGCGACGACGCCCGCACCAATTGTGCGTCCGCCTTCACGAATTGCGAAACGAAGCGTTTCTTCCATCGCGA
>JAFGMA010000306.1 GCA_016927835.1 Candidatus Zhuqueibacterota bacterium
GATTTTGTTAAATATTTTCCAACCTCTTTAATCGTCGCGCCGCTATCAAATATGTCATCGATTAATAGTATTTTTTTACCTGCAAGAAGCCGATTTGGTTCATACGAAAAAGCATTTTCAACGTTGTCTTTTTTAAGAACTGAATTGTTAAAAACCTTTTGGGGATTCGTAGCCCTTGTTTTTTTCAAATTATGCGAAATTGGAACGTTTAATACTTTTGAAATTTTTTCTGCAAAATTCTTCACCAGATCGCCCGATTCTGTCGGCGGAATATAAAGAATTAAATCGAAATTTTCACTGCCAAAATGATGTCGGAAGGCTCGAAGCGCTTGTTTTAATAAATGATCCGGAAAATCGCCGCCATTCTCGTATTTGCAGCGATGAATTGTTGCACCAACATTTGAAACACCATAGTAGGATGCTGCCACACCTTTGATGATATTTGATGATTTGGCTTCAACTGCTAACTCAGGGAAGTAAGAATCCCTGAATGCCTCAATTTTCGATCGCCAGAAATCATTTGGAGTGACTTGATGTATTATATTCAGTTCATTGTCACATTTTCCGCACGTTGAAACAGTTTGATCACCGAGATAGTTGCATAAGAATTGCATTCGACAGGATTTTAAATGAATATATTCAACCATTTGGTCAAGTTCATCAAATTTGAATTTGCGCAATTCCTCGAAAGGCTTTGTATCTAAGGCAGGAGCGCTGAACTGATATTCATATTTTTTGCTTCTCCCATATATAACCTCTTTAATGATACCTTGATCTAGCAGATCAGCTTTTATGATCCTGATTTGTTTTTGCTTCAAATTGGTTTTTCTCATCAAAACCCGCTCACCAAGTGGCTCTTCCTTCAGCGCGTCAATTGCGGTCTGGTAGTTTTTTAACGATGGTCTGCTATTTTTTATAAAATACGTGGGGAGATCCAAATCAGCAGGACTAAATAGCAGAAATAGTTGCGTTGGTTTCCCATCTCGACCAGCTCGCCCGATTTCCTGATATTAATGAACCGGAGACTGGGGCATTTGGGTATGAATTATAAATCGAATATCCGGCTTATCAATCCCCATTCCCAGCGCGTTGGTAGATACAACACATTTCCATCGATTTGTGTACAAGCCTTCCTCAATTTCATTTCTGGAGATGGCATCGAAACCAGCATTATAATTCATTGCTTCTATGCCATTAAATTGCAGCCATGCGGAAAATGTCTCGGTAGTGACACGCGTGCCAGTATAAATCAGACCAGTTCCGTCAGCTTTTGAAAGAAAACCTGTCAGCCAGATCATTTTCTCGTCTTCATTATTCATAGTAATCACATTCAGAGAAAAATTATCACGCAATAAATTACCGCGAATGAAAGCGACGTTCCTACCCATTTGTTGCCGAATGTCTTTTGCTACGCGATCCGTAGCAGTAGCGGTTGTTGCCAACACGGGGAAATTGGGGGGTAATAGCTTTACCAAATTGATTATTCGTCGAAAGGCAGGGCGGAAATCATGTCCCCAAACAGAGATACAATGTGCTTCATCAATAACGACCATTGAAAGATTCATCAGATGAACCGCTTCAAGCCATTCCTGGTTTTCCTGTCTTTCAGGTGCGATATACACGATTTTCAACTGACCATTCTTTGCTTTTTCTAATATTCTAATGTTCTCATCGTGTTCCTGCTCGCTATTCACGCATGCGGCAGCTACACCAATAGAATCCAAAAATTTCACCTGATCGCGCATCAGAGCGATTAATGGGGAGAAGATTACGGTCAATCCTTTGAATTGAGTGGCGGGGAACTGATAACAGAGTGATTTGCCAAAGCCTGTTTTTTCGATGAGAAGCAGGCGTTCGCCATTCAATATTTGAGAAATCGCAGCCCACTGGTCATCATAAAATTTATCAAATTTGAATATGATTTTTAATTTATGCTCTGCTTCAGTTCTTGTCATTCTTCCCTCCATAAGTTTAAGGTGTGGCTTAAGGGACGCAAGAGTTGAATGTTCAGAAATCTAAAAGCTAAATGCACCTATTACGATTCACGAAATTTTATTGATTTGAAGCATCGGTTCCCTTAAAATCGATGTTGAAACAAGCCGCAAGCGCGACAGCAGACATTTAACACGGATGCGTAACATATAATGAAATTAAAGTCAGTTGTCAGAGTTTATCAGGCGCTTCTTGCAGTATGATTGCCACGCAGGTTCGAAAAAGGCATTCATTCGCGCCAGGCACAAACAATCGCTGAGACGGTTAAAACCGGCGGTCGGCAAACGAATTTCGGGTGAAAAGGCGGTTTTTTATTTTTCACCCAATCAATTTGAATTATTTTCTTCTATTCAATAAACGAATCCGTAATGGCTCAGATGTTGGTTTTTTACATGCTTTACGATACATCCTGGGTTCCCAAACGGGAGTTCGAAAATCAGTACTCAGAATCGGACCTGGCGGCGTGCATTGAAGGATTTCGATCTCACGACTTTCACCCTTTGGGGGACATTGACAGGGCATCCCCGTCCAGTGCGATTCACACCTTTTATCAGCGCAACGCCAACATATTCATGCAGCGTACTGGCAGGAGCCTACCAGGTTTGTCAAAAGAACATAATCCTTTAACAAATATTCAATTATGCGACGTCGTGTCACACGCTAACGCTACTCAGCAGACGTTTCTGGATGTGTTTGTTGGCTCTTGATTGTCTCTCAGTCAGGTGCTTGGGCCAGGCATGTCATAGATCCAGGTGGCACATTCGGGACTCGGACCAGAACTCCCACGCAACCCGTGAATCGTCGACAACGAACCCGAACTTCCTGAAAGGTGAGAATGACGGTAACCACTGGAATGCATCCGAGGGAGGTCTTGAATCCACGCAGGCTTCAATCCTCCTGAAACCGTGTTTCCGGCTGAAGTCGATGGTCGCTTCGATCATCTTGCTGGCTATGCCCTCGTTCCTGCACCAGCCCTGCACAAGCAAACATGAAATGGACATTGTAGATGAAAATTCCTCTGGACGCCCCAGTCCTGTGGGCAGTCCGATCCACCGCGCGTACTTCTTCGGAAGAAAGATGGTCTGAGCCACAATTCCTTTGTCGCCCCTGGCTAACAGCCCAATACTCCCGACCTCCTCATGGATCTTTATCCACATGTCGCTCTGGAACTGCCTCTTGCAAACTCCAGACATGCAACAGTAGAAACCTTTCTGAAAACCATTTCTCACCTCGTCCAGTGTGATGTGCGTGATGGTTGGGTTCATCTGTGGGCTTCCTCTGTTGCCTTGGCGATCATGTCTTTCAGCATTTCCAGGTGAGTGGGCTTGCCCGACCATTTGTTGAGAAGGAGGCGCTCTCCATTAACAAAGACGCTGCTGTACACGCTGCCCGGGCGTTCTCCTGTCCGATACTCCCGAACTAGTGTGGATACATAAGGAGGAATGTCATCCATCGGGTCGTAGATCTCCCATATATTCAATATCCTGCATGTGACTCCTGCCTCCGCGCACACCTGCGTGACGGTTTCGCTGTCGCGGTCGGCCATGCAAAAGGGGTTGACGAGAAGCTCGACGGTTACGCTCATCTTCGTTGCTCCCGTGTGGTTGGTGTTGCTTTCTGTATTGTAAGTCAACCGCCGAAAATCAGCCGCAAAACCGCTTACACGGAAACTGATACGATGCACATAATGTTAAAATCCACACTAAAATTAAAGCAAAATATTGCGGTTTTGTTGGCTGGTGTTCTATTATTACCAATTTATTTATTGAAATTACAATCAACGAATTGCAAAAGCCGTGTTATGGCAACTTTATAATAAGTTCGATTCCGGGTTGGTATGCTGTTTTTATTCGGTTTTATTTATAATTCAGCGTTTTCTTCACAAACGTATATTATCCATTTTTCCAACTATTGTAGCGTCAGGAACTCCTCCTGCTCGTAATGCTGTAAAAGCTGTTTCCATTTTTCGGGAGCCATTCCTTGTGAGTACCTGCAATAAAGCTGCAATTTATCAAAATCCTTGTTATTGAGTGGAGGCGAGAAGCTCACTTTTGGATCTCCGATGAACCAACTAAGAATTGTTAGTGCTTCGAACGAACCCGCCATTAACCACGCGTCTTTAATTCCTTTGAAAAAGGGTATACCATAAAATAGCATAGGTGGTATTGACCATACCATTTTACGCTTCCTGAGACTATATCCATGGACATATACATTTTCAACATTCGAGAGCGGTACTTCGTACAATTTCGGCTGCGAGTAAAAGAATAGGGCAGTATCATTAACAGCAAACAATTCTCCATCATATTTATGATTGTTTTTAAGCTTAAGTCTGACTGTTTCCCCCTCTGGTTTTAGTACATTAACTTGACTGACGCAGGATAAAAATAAAATAATGCTGAGAATTAAAATGAATTTAACTCGCATCAGTATTCACCTCCTGACGTTGAATGACAACTTTGTATTTAATTCATTTTTTCAAATCATTACTTTTTAAGCAGCAAAAATTTTGTATCGCAATCAATCTTTTGAGAGTGCTTATCAAGCCGATACTGCATAAGCTATTCATCCTCTTCCTCCTCGTGGTAAGTCAATTGTCCCACTATATTAAATACTGAAACAAATTGTACAAAAGGGTTGAGCATCACGGATGAGAAAACCTGCAAATCCTTTTTGTAATATTTTAAGCATACAACGCTATCCATCGTTACTCCATAAAATGGATATCGATTTTGACGCGACAGATCATATTTAATACCTACGCCTTTTAAGGTATTGTTTTTTATCACTAAGCCTCTCTCAAATACGATTAAAGAACCATCATTAAGATGGGCTTTTGTTGGTGAGTTAGTAACAAATGGTTTCGATTCTCGGATGTTTTCTGTATTAATAGAATGGACTTTTTTATTGATATAGCAAGATGTAGTTGTTGTGCATAATAGAACTATACAGCCGAAGTAAAAGATAAGAACCTGTTTCTTTATCATTTTCTCCTCCCTTACACATTTTGAAGCTAATTTATGTACTATCAAATAAATTAACACCTGTGTTTATTTATATCTTTGTTTGTAAATTGCGTCTCATCCAGGTTAAAACTACATATTATCAGCCAGCTAACAAGATGTTGTGCTGCAGTATTCTTTATCATGTGATTTATGAATAGTTGTTAATAGTAGTTTCAATCAAACTTATCAAATAAAATATCATTCTGTTTTGCAGAGATATATGGTTTCTCGTTGGCAGCGATGACGATAGAGTCTTTTTTGACATGACACCTGTGTGCCACCCGTTTAGCTACCAGCAATATGTCCCCTCTTTTCAGGAAGTATGTCTCTTTTTCCATGGAATCCACATCGACTAGTTCAAATATATCTTCTCCTGAAACTACACAAAATATCTCATCATATTCATGATAATGTTTCGCAACTACAGCGTCTTTTTTAAATTCAAACCATTTAAGAGTTGCAGCATGAAATCCATGGAATTCTTTGCCATTAAAAATACTAAAAAGCGTTCGGCGATCATCATCATGGGCAATATTTACGTGGCCAAAAACGACGTCTTTTAACGACATGTACTATACCTATTCTTATCAATTTTTAAAATTTGATTTTTGAAAATATTCCCAGAGTTCTGTTATCCCCTGTTTCAAATCGCATCGCTGCGGCTTCCAGCCAAACGCTTGAAATTTGTTGCAGTTAAGTGCAAAATTGCGCTTTGCGATAATGGAGGAATCCATTTGATCATTTGATAATGTTATAGCGCCACCCGATATTTCCGCTATTGTGTGGGCTATTTCTCCTTTGGTCCATACTCCCGAGGCAACGTTGTAAACATCCCCGGTTATCTTCGATGAATTTTCTAAAGAAAAACGAATAGCCTCAGCAGAATCCTTAATATGGATAAGCGTTCTCAAGTTTTGTGCTTCATATATCTCAAGTTTTCCAAATTTATACATATCCCTCACGAGAGTGTGAACAAGTAAATCTTGGCGCATCGATACGGATACTCCAAAATGTGTAGGTAACCGCAGAATAATTGGCTGTTTTACTTCTCTTACTCTATTTTCTGCCGCTACCTTAAGCTCGCCATACATAGAATTGGGCGCACAAGACGCTGTTTCATCGCATAGTTCTCCTTGGAAATCGTCACTATAAATTGCATCTGTAGATGTGAATAATAAAATACGATCTTTTGCAACAGTGCTAACTATGTCTGTGCCGTCCAGGGCAAGTGTTCTAGCTTGTTCTGGATTTTGGTGAGTTGCTGGGCCTCCTACAATAAAAGACATATGCACAATAGCGTCAATGTTTGCAGTGACTTTCTCAACTAACGCGGAATCGCAAACGCTTCCCTGAACATACCTTATACCTTTGAATAACGAGTTTTTCTCATTCCAAGAATCTGGTTTCTTTTTTGTATCCAGGCATATCACAGTGTGCCCGGATTCAGATAATAGTTGAGACGTCATTGCTCCCAGGTAGCCGGCTCCTCCTGTAATTAATATTCGCATATAAATTTGCCTCTCGAAATGTCTTTAAACAAAGTTTAAAGTTTTACCAAAGTTGTCAATAATATAAGATAACTCCTTGTTCAATTCATGAAATCGACAGTCGTATAGAGTGCATCCTTTTGTATCAATCCCCTTTTGGAGAACTGCTCTATGCTCAGGTCCAAACCATATATCTGTTAACTTTTTATGATAAACATTCCCAATCTTATGGGTATAGCGACGATGATTGAAGTAGTTACACAGCATGACGTCACCGCGCCCATCAATGACCGCTCGAAGCGGCGTCAGAAAACAGGGTATTAGATCATGTCTTTTGTCATCTGTACCGCCTATGATAAAGTTCGGATGAGCTAGTTTAGCATTTTTTATCAATTGCTTCGCCCGGCTAATTTCATTTTGATTCATTTCGTTTTTCCCACCTCTTAGAGGTTTGAACTGAATAGTATCCACTCCAATTTTAAGTCCAAGTTCAATAATATCTGAAATTTCTTCGATATTCATTTTACTTATGAGAAATTTAAGCCCTATATCGATATTTTTTTTCTTTCTAGTTCTTTCCTCGACCAACGATGTTACACCCGCAATTACTTTCTTAAAACCAGAACCGCTTACACCTCGAACGGTTGAAAACGTGGCAGGGCTAGCTGCATCGATTGATACTCTTATAAAAGTAGCGTAATCGACAATGTTTGGGGCGAGATTGTATTTTTCAATCAGGCTGCCGTTACTAAATATGCCAACCATCAGACCATTACTTTGGGCTCGCTCTATGACCTCAGCAAATGCAGGATGCAACATAGGTTCGCCCCCTCCGCTAAACAGAATGCTTAATGATCCAAGTTCCCTGATTTCATCTATAAGCAATAAAGCACGATCTCGATTTAATTCATGAATGTTTTTTGATGAGCGAATATCAGCGTATTCGCAGTCCCCTCCATAACAGTTATGATTACACCGTTCGGTTAAATGTATTAATGACATCCAGGGGCTAATTTTTTCACCTTGTTTTAATCGAAGCGCTTCCCGATACAATCTTAGCACATTAGAATTTGTAATGTTCAATTTATCCATACTAATTTCCATTCTCAAAGTTCTAATTTCTTTTTAAAAATTATTTTATGAAGCTATCAAATGGGGGGTATGCGAATTAATTAATCTAAATATGACTAATGACTTAAATCTGGATCCATGGATTAGGTTTATCATACAATGCTAGCAAGTCGTCCAACCATTTGAAAAGTTTTTCACTATCTTTTTCTGTTCTCATTTTGTCTATTTTTTTGAAAAGATTATTGAGTGTAAAAGGTCTTGCTGTAATTGGACACTTTTCAAAATCATTTTTTCTTACATTTTCCCTAACCTTTTGACATTTTGGAGATTTATATATTTCTTTCAGTTCTAGTTCATTTAAGGAACCTATACAGAATTCTTCAAGTCCATTAGTTTCGGTACACATATACATTGTCCCATCCGGCCATAATCCACCAATTAATCCATACGCTTTACACTCGGAAAATTCTTTTTTTTGTATATTCATTCGATAATCAGGAGCAATTAACTCTATATTGTGTTTCTTTAACAGGGGCTCTAGTTTTTCCTCAATTAGAAATTTTGCTTCTTTTTGAATTTCAACTGATACAGGTGCCCCTATTTTTTCAAAGTATTCTTGAGTAGGCCTGATAATTACCTGGTCGACTCCGCCGAATTTACAAATTTCTTCTCCAAGAATAGGGATTTCCGTGAAGTTCATTTTATTGAAAACAATACAAATGATGATCTCCGTGTCGGCATTAACCGCTTTCTTTGCCCGTATCAAACGTTTAATATTACGCTTAACATCGTCTATATATGCATCTACCTTTTTATAGCCATGGAATTCATGATGCTTTTCTATTGTATCAAGGCTAATTCTTACTCGTTTGAAGTTGAGATCGATTAACTGTTCCGGCTGTATATCTCCTTTGAACGTTCCATTTGTTGAAATACTTAGTTCACCACCCAAATTATAACAATGCTCTGCAACCTCATAAAGATATGGATACATTGTAGGTTCGCCACCGCCAGTAAAATGAAGTGCATAACAGTTACTTTTAATTAATTTATTTACATACATGAGCGCTTTTGAACGAGGCATTTCGACATCCTCTGGAGGATTTTTAGGCCAACTATTCCAGACTCCATGCTTTTTTTTATGCTCCATAAAGTGACAATACGGACATTTAAATGGACAATTTAAAGTAGGTATAAATTCACTGACTTTCGGCGTAATAGCGCTATAATCAAATTTCTTTATCGCTTCAATGACATCTGGATGACTAGCCCATCTAGAATTAAACTTATCTGTAGGTGAATATTTACATTTATATTCGCCAGGTTCCAACGGATCAGGAAGGTTTCTTTTTTCTTTTTCCGTCTCAGAATTATATTTATCTGAACTAGACCGGCGAATAGATGCTTTATTTTCATCAAATCTCTGAACGAGCCCCGCGATCCCATTTTCAACTGAAATACTGAATTTAAAATTAATACTGTTTAATGTTTTTTGTATACTGCCTTGTTGTTTACGAATATAATTAATTTCCTTAGGCGGTAATATATATAATATGGGCTCAATATTAGCCTTTGTGCGTCCTTGATTTTTAAATGCTTCTTTTATGTACTTTACAATATCAAGCAATGAAGTAGATTGTCCAGTGCCAATATTGAATATGTGACACTTTTTATTATCGAGAGGTGTTTCTATAGCTTTAGTAATCGCATCAACCGCATCATTTACATGAATAAAATCCCTGGTTTGAGTCCCATCGCCATATATTACTGGTTGGCGTTCCCTTCCGATATCCCAAATGAACTGAGACACTAAATTTGCGTACTCAGCTTTGGCTTCTTCGTTGGCGCCATACACGCTCATAAACCGAAGACCAATAATAATCATATTTTGATATCCATTGTGAAAAAACTCAGCGCTGTTTTCATAGAAGTGATGCAGGGCTGTATAATGACTAAATGGCGCCGCTACTTTAGTTTCTTTTAGACACTTGTCCATATCACCATAAATAGCAGCGCTAGAGCCATAAATAAATCTCTCGGTAGCTTTATTTTCACATGCCCACTCTAAAACAGTCGTAAATGCCTTAGTTGAATTGCTATAATTATGAGCTATCTCTCCTTTTTTAAATAAAAATTCAGACGATGTTCCAGCAAGATGAACGACACAGTGTACAGGACCAACACGGTCAGTAACCTTGTTTAAATCTTCTATTCTTTCTGCATCTCCGCGTACAAACACAACGCGATTTGATAATTCAAGATTTCCTAAATCGCCCATAGATAGATTATCAAGAATAACAATTTGTTTAAATGTTGCTTGATTAAGGTTGCAAAAATTTGACCCAATAAATCCAGCTCCTCCAGTAACAAGGACCGTCATTTCGCTAGAATTCACATGCATTTCATGCTCCTTTTCTTATATTGAAATGATGTATAATCAATCAAATATCATTAGACTTCGATTGGAATGAATCTATTTTTCCTAATGATTGATATCGAAGATTAAATCTTGTGAATTATAATATTGTTTAATTGTATTGACTATTAACCATTTGTTTCAGCATAACCTAGTGATTAGACGCCCACATTAAATAATTTGACATGTCTATATTTAGGAAAAAATGTCTATATCTATCCAAAATTCTTCGAATTTCCTGATATTAGGAAAACCGTTTTCCTAATATTAGCCATTTTTTTCATTCTATTGATACGATTCTCTGTTCCAATCTCAGGTCAACTGCATCCTTATAGGGCAATTGCCAGGGTTTTTTATTTGGCTGACTATTGTACGGCTGGTTTCAGTTTGCGGCATCAAATCCTCCCGGAACATAAACGGCTCAGGAGCGGTGCAGGCTAACGGTGTCGGACGGATGCAATTCTCATTGTTCCTGTACGGCGGGTTGTGTGATAAGCTGCGTGAATAATTTATAATATACACAATTATTTATTTTTGTCAAGAAAAAAATGTTGCAGAGAAGAAATGGCTCAGTTATTGGCAGCATAGTTTAGCCTTTCCTTGCTACCGGACACTTTTTAAAAAATGCGAGTCTAGTCAATTTGTCATGCCCGAATGCTTCCCCGATAAAAACATTCGGGGACAAGCCGATCGGGGTGCCGCACACGGGCATCCATTTTTATAGCATTTCATAGATTCCCGCTTAAAACATGCGGGAATGACATGCAAAAAGAACTCAATTGAAAAAGCGTCCGGTAGTGAAACCCTTTCAAAGATTCCGAACCTTTGAAAGGTTAAAAAGGCTAATTCGCTTCCCATAATTGAGGGATTACTGCAGAGAATTCAGTGTTCAGGCATTGGAAGATTTTTGCTCAAAGGTGAAAAAAACATGGGGTGCATCACTTTCCGGCGATGGTGGCGGGACAGGTGCAGCTCAATCTCCGGTCGAATCAGATTCGCAGTGCAGGAACGGGTGCGATAGAATTTTTTCCAGAAGCATATCCGCCGTGCCGATTTCAAAATGGGTGGACCATTCCGTTGCTTCATAACCGCCGCGCGGATATTCGTGCGCCGCCGGCAAATAGCCCTGGTAGCCCCCGCTGCAAGAGAGCAGCACGCTGTCGGCGCATCGGGTTTTCATTTTCAGACTGATTTCCGACAAGACTTCGAAGGGCAGCGCCACCAGCGTGGTCCTGCCGATTTTTATGAACTGGATTTTCACCTGGGTTGAGTTGTCAGGATAGAGCAAGGAGCGTTTCCGGGCGATCAACTTTTGGGAATACGTCCGGGCGGCGATTTGATACCTGTCGCCCTGGTTATTCGTTTTCATTTCAGGCGGGAGAGCAAGCAATTCGTCTCGTGCCAGTTCCAATTCCGCTTGCGATGTGTCGGGATTCGTCGCAAAGATCGTTTTCACCGCAACGGGCAGCACGTCGCTTTTCAATTCGACTAAATCGTCAGGCTGATAGGTACGTTCCGCCAGAAGGATTGAGTTCCCCAGAAGCTCCCCAATCATTTTACGGCACTCACCGCCCCGATTCATAGGAACGGTATCCCCGGCGGCGCCGAGGGTGAAGAACACCGGGCAGTGATAGTGCTCAGCCAGTTTTTGACGGAGGTAAAAAGGGTAATCCGATGAGATGGCGTAATGATTCGCGCCGCCTGTTACCGGGTGACAGCCAAAATTGAGCAAAATCGCGCCGACGCCCGATTCGTTTTTCATGCGCAGCACCGTCATCTGGTGATCGGTTTGATTGAACGCAACATCGTGCGGGAATTGCGGATACATGAAATTGGTTTGAACGCTGCCATCGGATTTCAGGGTTCGGCGGTTGAAGACGGCTTGCGGTATCTGAATCCGCGTTGTTTCCAATTGCGCGGGGAACGCATTTCTCAAGCTCTCCCTGGCTGCTTCGACCAGTTTGATTTTGAAATCAGCCACAAACCGCTCGTCGGGCGCAACGATTCCGAGCGCCGGTGAATTCAAAATATCGTGATGGATGCCGGGGGCAAAATGGGTGTGGGAGCAACTGATGAGAATATCGGGAAAGTTGATTCCCATCTCGGCGGCTAATATGTCATACAGCGCTTGACAAATATCCGATTCAATGCCAATCATATCGCAAGTGATAATGAGCATGGTTTTTTGGGCATCGGCAAGGCTGAGGCAGCTCAGGAATACCGGCTCGCAGATCGCATCGGATTTGCGGTCGCGGGCGGCATAGCCATACAGGTAAACAGGGTAGGGAGGTGTGATGTTTCGACAGGCAGTACCAACTCGGAATTCGGTTGAATTCAGGTTCATTTGAGCTTTCCCAATAAACTTAGAATTTTCAATTTCCAGACGATCCACGCCGCTTCTTTGATGATGCGTTTGGACATTTTAGAAATGCCGGCGACGCGATCGGCAAAGATAATGGGTATTTCCTTGATGCGGAAACCATTCTTCCAGATTTTATAATTTATTTCAATTTGAAACGCGTAGCCGTCGGAATGAATTTTCTCGAGATCAATGGATTCGAGTGCTTCCCGGCGAAAGCATTTATATCCGCCGGTGCTGTCTTTGACGGGCAATCTGGTAATCATACGCGTATAAAAATTTGCAAAATAGCTCAGCAGCAAGCGGGAGAGGGGCCAGTTGATGACGTTTACGCCCACGACATAGCGGGAGCCGATGACCAGATCGTAATCCTTGATCTGTTCGAGGAAATTTTTAATCTCTTTCGGATCGTGTGAAAAATCGGCGTCCATTTCCATGATATAATTGTAGCCGTTTTGAAGGGCGTATTTGAATCCTTTGCAATAGGCGGTTCCCAAACCCAGTTTGCTCTCGCGTTCGAGCAGGTGAATTCGCGGATTACTTTGCAGCAGGCGCTTCACGATGGCGGCTGTACCATCCGGTGAGTTGTCGTCGATAACCAATACGGAAAGGCTGTTAATTTCCAGGTCAAAGATTGTTCCTAACAGACGCTCAATATTCTCGGCTTCGTTGTAGGTCGGAATAACAATTATCGTTTTCATAGGCAGGTTTTATTCGTTTACATTAGTTCTTTTCTATTTTTATTCATGCACCACATTCAGCGGTAAATACGTCACAAAAGCGATTATAGTTTGAACTGGCAGAATCTGAATATTTTGGAGTGCAGCGCCTTCAAGCGATGCGAGTCGTGAAATCCATAAAGGGCTTTCACTCCAAAGCTTAAGCGTGCTATTTATCAAATCACCAAGTTGAGCATTAAATGCTTAATTTATAGCCACTCATAGTATAAGTAGCTTACCGGTTCGCGAGCGCTGAATCAAAGGGAGTATTCCACATCCATAGCCTCCGACGCAGTTCCCCGGGTTCAGTTTGGAATCCAGTTTTAAAAAATCATCGTTGGCAAAGCGATCACCCCGATGCTTTCATCTGCGCATGGAGCGTTCATAATCAGGTACCTGTCTTTATAAAAATGAAACGCATGCTCACGATTTCGAACGTTGTTCCAATTGTCGCTTGTATTCCAGCAATGCCGATTGGATGTCGCGCATCTGGATTCCCAATTCGTGCCGGGCTTTGTCGAGAGTGAAGCCTGAATTCAGCGGGCGCGGTGCTGCCTGTTTCAATTCGCTTGTTTTAATGGCTTTTATGAGCGCTTTATTCAATTCGAAAGTATCGGCGATTCGGAGCGCGAAATGAAATCTATCGATGCGTTCGCTGCCTGAAATATGATACAGCCCCGACGCGTTTTGCTGAATCGCGTTTTCAATGGCGTTTGCCAGATCATCTGCCAGGGTGGGATTTCCGATTTGATCATCCACAATTGTGACCGGTTTTTCGCTTCGCAGGGCATCGATCAGCCAGGCGACAAAATCGGGACGCAGACCTGTTCCGACCCCAAACAAAATCATCGTGCGAATGATGACAAAATTCAATCCGCTGCCATTCAGGACATTTTCCGATGCTAGCTTTGATCGGGCGTAAAATCCGTTTGCAGCGGGGCGATCTGTTTCGCGGTACGGTCCGCTATTGCCATCGAATACATAATCGGTTGAAATATGAATCAGTTTTGCGTTGATTTTCTGCGCGCTATAAACCAGGTTTTCCACGCCATGGACATTCACCTGCCAACAAAGCTCGCGTTCGGTTTCAGCCTTATCAACGTTGGTATATGCGGCAGCATTGATGATGATGTCCGGTTTGAATTCCTGGAGCCGGCGATTCATCTCTGTACGTTGGGCGATGTCCATTGGATGATATTCAAACGGATCGGCGCCGAGAAGCGATGTCTGGTGAAGATCGCCGCCAGCTACGTAATAAGTTTTATGGAGTTGAGTAACCAGCTTTTGTCCGAGTAATCCGTTGCAGCCGGTGATGAAAATTTTTTCAACCATAAGTCGAAAATTTCTCCATTCATTAAAAATGAAGCAGATTGGCAGTAAAAGGTGATATATACAAACAACATCCTCAATCTACTGATTTTTTATAAGATCAATGATTAAAATAATCAGGCGCCTGTAATAGTTCAGTTACGAACCAGGAAGCAAAACGAATCGTTGGCGATACAAATCGAGCCACTGGCAATCATTGAAATATGTAGCGCAGAATCGATAATACGGCGAACAAATAAACCACCCAGTGCACTTCACGCCCGCGACCGCTCGCGAGTTTCAGCAGCGTATAGGAGATGAAGCCGAAAGCAATGCCGTCGGTGATGCTCAGGGTGAGAGGCATCATAATGATCACCAGGAATGCCGGTATCGCTTCGGTGGCATCGTCCCAGTCGATCCGGGTGACACATTTCATGATCAGGTATCCGACGATAACCAGCGCCGGCGCAATCACCGGGTGCAATTGCATTGCCACGACTTCGCCGGCGATCACTTTTTCATAAATAAATGTTCCGCCGATCATTTTTGTGAGTGGGCTGAAAAACAGCGCCAGCAGAAAGAGCAGCGCTGTGATCAGGTTGGCGAATCCGGTGCGCGCTCCCTGCGAAATACCCGTCAGGCTCTCGATGTAGCTGGTTACGGTGGAAGTACCTAAAACAGCGCCTGCAATGGTTCCGATGGCATCAGCCAGCATGGCGCGACTGGCTTTCGGGAGCCTGCCATCCTTGATGAATCCCGCCTGATCGGAAACACCGATTAAGGTTCCCATGGTATCGAACAGGTCGAGCATGAAGAAAACGAAAACAACCGGAATAAATCCGGTTTTCAATGCACCTACGATATCCAATTTGAATAGCGTCGGAGAAATCGATGGCGGTGCGCTGATGACGCCTTCGTACTGAACGATGTCCAGTTGAATGCCCAGTATGGCGGTGGCGATGATGCCGATGAGAATGGCGCCGGGAACGCGCAGCGTCATGAGAATTGAAATGATGATGAGTCCGGTGAAAGTCATAATCACCGGGGCGCTTCCCAGCTCTCCCAATCCCACATAGACATTCGGGGTATCGACGATTACACCGCCGTATTCGAGTCCAATCAGGGCAATGAGCAGTCCGATGCCGGTGGCAATACTGTGTTTAAGTGCATCCGGCACGGCTTGCACCAGCGGCTCCCATAATCGGAATGCGGAGAGGATGGTGAAAATTGTACCTGAGATGAAAACAGCGCCCAATCCGACCTGCCAGTTGTAGCCCATGGCACCGCAGACGATTAATGAGAAGAAAAGATTGTGCCCCATCGCCGGTGCCAGCGCAATGGGGTAATTTGCCAGCAATCCCATTAAGAGCGTAGCAATGGCGCTGGAAATGCAAGTCGCAACCATCACCGCGCCCGTATCCATTTTCGAACCGATAGCCATCCCCAAAATCACGGGTTGAACGAAAATGATGTACGACATCGTCATGAATGTTGTCGCGCCGCCGATGGTTTCGGTCTTGAAATCGGTATTTCGTTCCTCGAATTTGAAAAATGAGCGAATCATAGCCGTCTCCTTGTTATCGCATCATTCAGAAATGTGAAGTCCGTTTCGCCGCATGATTTCCAGATTTATAGCCTGCAACCCTGTTGCTTGAATTCCCTCAGGCGCAGCTTCAGGGTATCGTCTTCGAGCGCCAGGATTTCCGCAGCCAGGACAGCCGCATTGATCGCGCCGGCTTTTCCGATAGCCATCGTCGCCACCGGAACACCGGAGGGCATCTGCAAAATTGAGTAAAGCGCATCGACGCCATTCAGCGCGGAATTGCTCAGCGGAACGCCGATTACGGGCAGGATCGTATGTGCAGCAACAACACCGGGCAAATGTGCCGCCATGCCGGCACCGGCGATGATCAGCCGAAACCCGTTGTTTTCTGCATCTTTTGCAAAGCGAATGCATTGTTCCGGTGTGCGATGCGCCGAGAGCACATGCGTTTCATTCTCGATACCGAAATAGTCCAGGTATTTTGTACAATTTGACATAACCTCACTATCGGATTTGCTGCCGATCAAAATTGCGATTTTACTTTTCATTTTAAATCCTCATACTTTTATCCGAACCGGGATCATATTGGCGATACCGGAAAGCAAAGACCTGAAAGCCGGGAACATACGGGTAGCGAATCGAATTACTCGCTGCCGGCTTTGAATGTGTGCGCCATGATATCCAGTTGGCGTAAAAATGGCAGTTTGCGCCTGTTGAAATCCGGCTGGAACATTGCGTAATCGAGCGTATAGATGCGACGGTCCCGTTCATCATAAAAGGTATAGCTGCGGAAAGGACCACCGCCTTTGAAACCGGAGTACCATAATCCTGTTAATTTAAGCGCTTTATGCCTGCCGAAATCGACTGTGCTGGTTTCGGTGCGATTTACATCCACAGTGTCGGCATCTTCGAAATTGAGACTTAAATCGTTTCGGCGCTTGATGATCCATTCACGGGTCATGATTGAAGGATCAGCCGTGTCCACCCAATGAATCAAAAAACTGCGCGAAGGGAGTTTTCGTTGCAGGAGCACAAACGATTTCGCCGAATCTTCCCGCAGCACTTCAAAGTCATGTTGGATGCGTATTTTCCAGCCATATTTTTGGGAGAGCTCTTTTTCAAGGGCGACCTGCTCCGACGTGGCATACATTTCGCGCTTGACGCGACTGGTGAGGTAGTCATCCATCACGTTAAAAAGCTGCTCTTTATTGGCTGCCAATTTTTCTTTGAGTGTTGGAATATCGGTGCTCACCAAAACGATAAGTTGCTGGTCATAAGCCCAGGGTTCCTTTTTGTTGAAGGCGAAGCTTTGTTTGTTTTCAACTTTTGCCAGATCCAGTGGATTGAGCATGCTTTTGATAAACGGAAGTACCTGACTCTTCGAATCTAGCGTGGAGATGATGATCAGGCTTTTCCACTTTCGATATGTATCGAAATCATCAAGACTGACATTTTTCAGAGTGAAAGTTAATTCGGGAATCGGAACCCGTATTTCTCGCTCAAACACTTCTTTCAACGGTTCTTCGAGGCGTTCAAATTCTACGGGATTAGCGATAACCGCAATGACGTCATCAGCGCCGATACTCCTGCCCTTCCGTCCACAACCGGAAGCGAGAACGATTATGAAGATGAGGGTAACAACAAAAAATGCGTACAGCTTCTGGGTGCGCATAGTTGCTCCTTTCATATTTTTATAAGGGCTTGCCTCCCTGTCAGATTACATCGGATAAAAAGCTAAGGAGGTGGGATAAAATAAGTTACCCGTTCAAATTTCGTAAGTGTAAATTTAATAGCTGAACGAAAAGCAGTGATTGTTATACTCGTTAAGGGTTAAAATGTAACATATTCCTGTCATTGCGAGCGACGATGGGAGCGAAGCAATCTCTTATGTTGACGCAATAGCAGTAGAGATTGCTTCGGCTGGGCGCCCCCGGCAAAAAACGCCTCGCAATGACA
>JAFGMA010000023.1 GCA_016927835.1 Candidatus Zhuqueibacterota bacterium
CGATTTTTGATTTACGATGTAAACAGCCTAAACCTCATGCTAAAGAAGCAAATTTTGAAATTTCAATTACTTCTAAAATCGTTAATCCTTGTTCTGGGATCAATACAATGTTATGTTTCTGAATAATAAGAGGTAACGTTCTTAGCTTGACGGCTATGCCCCCTGCGCCTTCCCTGAGCCGGGCGCCCCTAAACAATAGGGAAGGGGGCGGGGAATGGGTTAAAACATCACACCTAAACATCGTTATTACCTGGTATAAGAAATACTGCGTTAGTTCCGAAATTATTGGATTGCACCCCCGGCTTCCCGATTCAACCATTGTTATTACCGACTCTTACATGATAAATCCAGTTTTCGTATAGGGCATTCTTGCCCCGGAAAATTTGGAAAAAAGCCTATTGCGTCCGCCGGCTGGCACGTAATCGCCAATTTATATAAATCATTACCAGCACGAAAAAAACACTCATTCCCAGTGCGAGGTAATTGCTGTTCCGGATACCTGCCGCAGTTTCCTGTGATCTTCCCCCGACAAGCCAACCGATCACCTCTTCCTGAACAACCGGACCGATGCTGCCGAGTCCATTGACAATTCCGGCGACAGCCACGCCATTTTTCTCGCCGGCTACCTGCACGGATGCGGCGCCGCAAAGCAGGGTGTCGGGACCGTACATCATGAAACCGACGAATCCGAACAACATTGCCAGTGCGATGGGACTGTGCCCGTATTTGATAACGGCAATATATCCGACAACCATTCCCAATCCCATAATCAGGTTCAAACGTTCCCATTTACCGCGAAAAAGCTTATCCAGAACAATTCCGGCGACAATCGATCCCGCCAGCCCCGCATAGTCGAAAATAGTAGAATAGTAAGCTGCGCCGGCTTTGTCCAGCCCCTGGAGGTTGAGAAAGGTTGGCAACCACGAATCCAGCGCATAACGCAGGAATTTAATCGAGAAATAGCTTAAACCCATGAGCAGAACCACCGGATTCAGCAGTAGCCTGAAATAATCGCGGATGGAAATGTGTTCTTCAACCGAAGCACGCACCTCGGTAGCTGCTTCATATTTTTCTGAAATAATGGGCTTGAGACCGATATCCTGTGGTTTGGTGCGCTGCCAGAAAAAGATCAACCACCAGATTGCAAATGCCAGCAGCGTGCATCCCCAGAATGCATAGCGCCAGCCCGCAACCGCCAGCAGGTAGCCGCCCAGCATTTTTACAACAATATTGCCTACCAGATAATTGGTTGACCAGAATCCCATAAACGTGCCGCGTTCTTTTTTCTTAAGCCAGTGGGCAATCGCGCCCACGGAGCCGGGCCAACCGCTTGCCTGCACCAAACCGTTGAAAAACATAAAAACCATGAATGTGGAATACGAATTGGCGAATCCGAATATGATATTGATAATTATGGAAATACCCAGACCGGAGAGCAGCAACAACCGTGGTCCCCATTTGCGTCCGATGAAGCTGTTGAAAAATTGTCCGAGCATGTAGGCGAAGAGGTATGCCGTCCAGATATGTGCGATGCTATCCAGACCCACGTTGAACTCCTCTGCCAGCGATATTTTACAGATTGTGAAGACTTTGCGGGTGAGATAATAGCCTGCATAACCGAAATATGTTGAGATAAGAACCTTCCAGCGCCATGAAGCCTGGTCTCTGCCAAGCTTATCAACTGAAATCTTCGAATTCAGGTTTTGATTCTGCATTCATTCCCTCTGAGTTTTTACCGATTTCAGACAGTCTATTCAGCGAATTGTATCTTTTCAGCCTTCAGTACAAAACCAATACGAACGAATTTGGCTCAAAGCCCTGGTTTCATATCGATGAAACAAAATTATATGGATTGAGCTCTTCCGTAGCAGGTGCTCCCGGTATGTGAGACCGGGCCTCTTAAAATTAAATGGCAAGACTTATTGAAAATTTTATGATTTAGCAGATTCCAAATTTGCTTTAATCAGGTTGTCCGCAACCTCGGCGAATCCGAAGCCGCCTGGTAGACGCGTGACCCGGGCAGGTTTGGCTTCTATGGTGGCACAAAATTTTTCAATATTGGCGACGCCAATCGAATGGGGAAAAAACCGGAACATCGGTACGTCATTGGGCGAATCGCCAATAAACACGACGTGCTGCTTGATCTGATCCAGCTCACGGTAAAAAACCTCGCGGAACAAAAGTCGTGTCATGCTCAGCTTGTCATAGTCGCCGAACCATCCGTTGACATGGATCGAACTGATTTTTGCCGCAGCACCGGCAGCTTCAAAGATCGCCACAATTTTATCGATTTCCGATGCCGGCAGCGGCGGAACATCTTCACAAAAGTCAATCGCCAGATCCGCTTCGCGATAGGCTTGATCTGCGGCAACACGCGCTCCGGGAACTTCAGAGATAACTTTATCCCGAATCGCATCCAATCGGGCGCGATCCGCTTCACGTTCCTTTTCCGATTTCCAGTACCGGCGAATCATTTTACGATTCTTGTGGTCGTAATAAAAATAAAATGCACCATTCTCACCAACAACCGCATCCACATGCCACATCCGGGCAATGTGATCGCACCAACCGGCAGGTCGACCGGTGATGGGAATGACCTTGAAGCCGGCGGAATGAAGCCGTTCCATGGCAACAAAAGCGACAGCCGGCAGCCTGCCATTCAACGTCAGCGTATCATCGATGTCGGTCAAAACAAATTGAATGTCGGTTTTTGCATCGAGAGGAAATTGACTCAAGGGGCGCATAATTATTTCTCATATTCAGGAATGTTACGTTTGCCAGGTATCGGCGGATTCACGGGATCATCAGATGTCACCACAATTGATTAGAAGCCCGCTGCCATCCGTTTTACCGCCTGAATGATGACAACTGAAATTAGTAAACAATCACCAGCGGATTGATGTTCCGAAAATTCAAGCGGTTTTACTCGTATCGCACTCAAGCAGCTTGTATAATCGGTTTAATTTGAATCGCAGCCAGAATTCACACGCATGTCGAAGTTAACAAAAATGAACAATTCCCGGCGTAACATCGTTTATAATCCAAAACGGAAGGAGGCTGAGATGGTTAAAAATTTGTATTTAGTAGGGTTGATGCTCATTGCAAATATCCAATGGGGAGAGGCATCCATGAAAACAGCAGGCGAAGCAAACAACGACTATCTGATGCTGGCGCAAAAATCGACCGCGCTTTATGAAATTGTCCGCATCGGTTCTGAATTCACACCGTTGGAAGAATCTGCCATTCGAGATTTAGCGAGATGTCTCAGCGAAATGTCCGGTGCCAATTTTGACATTCTGGATCAAAAGGGAAACAAACCGGCAATTTTTGTGGGCGTCAGGCAGCAAAAGGAATTGCGGGATAGATTTGCCCACCTGCAGACGCGGGATTCTTTCTCAATACGGACCTTGCGCGCTCCTGATTCGCTGACGCAGCTCTACCTGGTGGGATATGATTCCAAAGCGCTTGCCTTCGCGATTTACACCTTTTTGGAGGATTTGGGATGCCGCTGGTTCATGCCCGGCGAATTCGGCGAAGTCATCCCCAAAACGTCCTTATTAAAATGGAAAATTTTTGAGCGCACCGAACAGCCTGATTTCAGATTCCGCCAAATCTGGTGGGCGTATGGCGGACCCAAAGAGACGGCGCAGGATTTCGAAACCTGGAAATTGCGCAATAAGGTTGCCTTTCCGTACATCCAGCACGGTCACAACCTGACATCGACGCTTCCGCCAAAATTATATCTGGAATCGCATCCGGAATATTACGCGCTCGTGGATGGCAAACGCCAGACAACGCAAATCTGTACCTCAAATCCGGACGTGATCCGGCTGGTTATCGAGCGGATAAATGCGTTTTACGATCAGCACCCTGAAGCTGAAGTCTATTCCCTGTGCCCGGATGACAATACCGATTTTTGCGAATGCGCAAATTGCCGCGCAATGGATGCAGGGGGGATGGATAAATATTACACCAATAAACCAGTGCTTTCCGATCGCTACATTCATTTTCTGAACCAGGTTGCACGCGGCATTCAGGCGCAGCATCCCGGAAAAAAGGTATCGACGTATGCTTATGTGAATTATTCAACACCGCCGGTGCGGGAAAAAATCGATCCGAATGTGGTCATCTTTTTTACCAGCAGCGTTTATTGCGCGGCGCACGGGATCGGCGATCTGCACTGTGATTCGCGCCAGGAGATGAAACGGGACCTGGCGGGTTGGACGCAAGCAGCCGAAGATGTGTATATTTACGATTATGATCCGGTTCCGTACAACGCGGAGCTTCCGTATCCGTTGTTCGGCGCCCGCGCCCGTGAAATGTCTGAGTACCTGGCGATGGGTGTAAAAGGCTTTTCGTTCGAATGCCATAATTCATGGGCAACACTCGCTCCAAATTTTTACGTCGCCGCTAAAATGATGTGGAACTGCCGGCAGGATCCCGATGCGTTGTTGGCAGATTATACGCAGCGTTTTTTCGGGGAAAGCGCCATCCCGATGCAGCAGTACCACCAGACTTTGGAGGCTGCCCTGTCCGATGTAACCGAAATGATAGAATGGGGGCAGCAGTCGTATCCGCGTATTTTCACGGATGAAGTGCAGCGGCGATGCCGGAAAGCACTAGACGCTGCGTTAGCTGCGGCGACATCGGAAACGGTTCGGAAGCGTATCGAAATAGTTTCTCTCGGCTTCGAATATCTCGAAAACTATATCAGCCTGCGCCTGGTCGCGCTCAAGAAGCATGACTATGAGGAGTATAAACTGAAGCGCCAGCGCTGCGAGCAGATCATTCAGCAGCTTTACGACATGAACAAAGACTTTATTTTGCACGATGTGGCGCTTGACTATTTGAGCAAGGGATTGGGCGAATTAGCCACCAATCAATATGCGGTTGAATTGGGTTTGGTGACCGACTGGATGCTTATTGGTCCGTTTGATAATACGGGCAATGAGGGACATAATCGGGTTTATGCGCCCGAAAAGGAAATTAATTTTGACAAAATGTATCCCGGAATGGAGGGCAAAACCATTCAATGGCGCCACCACCAGAATCCACCCTGGATCGGCATGATTGATTTTTTGCCGCTTTTCGATGAGGTGGGCTGGGTCAGCGCGTATGCCACCGCTGTGGTTGAATCGCCTGAGAAGCAAGATGTTCAGATTCGTCTCGGCAGCAACGATTCGGTGAAGATGTGGCTGAACGGAAAAGAAGTCTGGAATAATCATCTGGGACGCGTTGTGGTCATGGATGACGATACTATCCCGGTCACCTTGCCCGCCGGAAAATCCCGCATCCTGCTGAAAATAAGCAACCAGGGCGCGAATTGGGGATTTTGTTTCCGCATCACAGATGAAGAGGGGAACAAAATTCCGGAGCTGCAATTTACGGTGGAGTAATGATAGGTTCTTGTTTCATGTTGATCAGGATTTAATGATTGCTTTGCATAATTATTTTGACTCTCTTTGCAGCCTTTTTCCTCCAAATAAAATTATGGGAGTATCATTCAGAATAACATCGAGTTAAAGTTTTTTTAGAACTATTCAGACAGACTCGAATTAAAATTGGATCAAATGATGAGACTTTTTACGCTGGATGAAAAAGGGAAAATGCTTCCCTACAAAGAAATAAAGTTTAAAGATGAGAATAAAGAAGCTGACCTGGAAGCATTACTTGAGAACAATCCGGAGTATTTTTTTGAGAGCAACAAAGTCTTAATCCTGGGACGGCAGGTTACGACGAATTTAAATTCATTTATCGATCTTTTGGGGATTGATAAATCTGGCAATACGATCATCGTAGAATTGAAACGCAGTAAAACACCACGCGAAACAATTGCTCAATTATTAGAGTACGCTTCCTTTGTTGATAATTTGGATTACGCGCAATTAAATGAGATATACCAAAATTATTCAGGCGAAGATATCAGCCTGGAGGAATATCATCAACAATATTTTCAAAATGTTTCAAATGATAAAGTTTCGTTTAATAAATTCTCCAGGCTCGTAATTGTCGCTCAAGAAATAACGACAGAAATTAAACAGACTGCTCAATATCTCAGGAAAAAAGGCTTGGATATTTTTTGTCTGGAATTCAAATATTTCTCGACAAAATCTGGTGAAAAAATTATATCAAGTGATGCAGTGGTGGGGGACGAAGAATTCATCCGGCAAAAGATCGAATCAAAATCATTGCCAAAAGTGGACGAAAAGCAATTTAAAAGGTCATTAGATAATAACGGCATAAAGGTTTTTGATAAAATTTTCGATTTTGCGAAAACAAGCAACCTGCTATTCAGATGGGGCTCTAAGGGATTTTCTTTGAATTACGAATTGAACAATGGCTTCGTCGGGTTATTTTTCGGCTATCCCCCGGATTCGGTATTCAAGCAAAGTATTTATACTGGGTTCGAAGAAATACATAAAAAAGTGAATAGCGCGGAGGATATCATCAATTTTTATCGCTCAAATCTTGAAAAGACCGGATTGTTTGTTGAGGCAAAATCAAATTTAAAATGGATAATAGACTCGGA
>JAFGMA010000024.1 GCA_016927835.1 Candidatus Zhuqueibacterota bacterium
ATGTTTGATTGCTGTTGAACAGATTCAAACAGTGTGAGCGTGGTGTCGGGATTCAATGCGCCGCACAGACCAAATCCTGCAATGGCTAAATTGACGGCATTCCAGGCAATGTTCATCTGGTAAAAATATTTCCTATCCTTTTCAACAGAACGATACAGTGCCCCATTGACCGCCATATTTCCCACTGCCCACGAGCCGAGGGTGATCATGGCATATTTGTTAATCTGGTTTCGGTTATGGTTGAATTGATCGATATCGGTTGTTTGGGAATAGACGTAATCTATAATCAAAATGAATGCTATTGTTGTAAAAAGAATTTTTTTCATTTACAGATTCCTTTTTTCTCCAAAGATTCGATAAATACCAAATAACAAAACATAAATTTCAAATAAATTTCAATCACAAAATATCAATACAAATATCCTTTTCCTCCTTTTCAAAGGAGGGTATTGCTAAAAGTCCCCCTTTGAAGGGGGATTTAGGGGGATGTTATTATTAAATTTAATTGTCCTTTATGACTATCTATTAATCTGTATTTTATATCCTATTCATTTGAAATTTGAATATTAATTATTGAAATTTATTTGTATTTTATTATTTGATTTTTGGAATTTGCCTCACACATGATTCCTCAACATCAACTCCACAGGATGCGGATTCAAATAATACTGTCTCTTCAAATACGGTTCATCATACTTTCGCACAAAATGGTTCAATAACGTGATGGGTACAATCAACGGGATCAAGCCGCTGTGATAATTTCCAATCACTTCCAGCAACTCCTGTTTTTCATCGGACGACAACTGCTTTTTGAAATAGCCCATGATGTGCTGCAAGACATTCACATTCTTTTTAGTAGTCGCACTTAATTTCAGCGCAGTCATCAGAATCGAAAGGTATTGGTGATGCAATTCCTTTGGCTCGATTGTTTTTACTTGTGCGACTAACTTGCCCAAAGCTGATAAATGTTTAGGACTATGGGACATGATCAGATATTTATGATCGGTATGAAAATCAACCAGCCCTTTTCTCGAGCCATCGTTTTGAACGAAATTTTGCCAACGCTTGTACACAAAGATCCGCTCGATAAAATTTTCCCTGAGTTTGGCATCGTTCAATCGACCTTCATCCTCAACTGGCATCAACGGAAATCGATCCATAAAGGCTCGTGCGAAAATACCGATTCCTTTTTTGCTGGGCACGTTATTTTTATCATAAACTTTGATACTCTGCATGCCTGAGCTGGGGGACTTGCTTTTGAAAATATAGCCGCATAGATTTTCTTTTTCCAAGAGTTCCAGTCGAATCTTTGCCCAGGTCAGCATCTGCTCAGTTTTATCAACGCCTGTGCGACTGGTCACCAATCGTGGATTTTCTGGATCACCAACCAATCGAAGCGCCTCCCGTGGCGTGGACATGCCGCATTCCACTTCAGGACAAACAGGCACCCAATCGACAAATTGCCCCACTATATTTGTTAAATATCGATCTAATTTATGTCCCCCATCATAACGAACGTTTTTGCCAAGTAAACAAGTGCTGATTCCGAGTGTTGGTCTATCATTCATTTTTTAGCTCCAATAATAAACTTCACCGCAGAGACGCTAAGGCGCAAAGAAATCTTTGGAAAACTTTGCGTTCGCCGAAGGACGAACCCGCCTCAGGCGTGATCTTTGCGCCTTTGCGGTTTAACTATTTTTCTCCGCAATTCGAGCAATATTTCGAATCAATCCTGGAAAAATAAAAATATGCAACGGATACACAAGATACCAATAAAGGATTCCCCACAAACCGATGGGATCATATTCAACAGTTTGATGGATAATGGAACCGCCATCTTTATCAGGATCAGGTTCGACATCGAAGTTGAGCCAGGCTTGGGCAGGGAGTTTCATTTCTGCCAGCAAGCGCAGTCGTTTATTCGGTTCATAACCCTGCACCCGCCAGAAATCGATGGCATCGCCGATATAGGCATGTTCGGGATCCCGCCTGCCCCGACGGACACCGACACCGCCGATGAGCAAGTCGAGAAAACCACGCAGATTCCACAGCCAGTTGGCATAGTACCAGCCCGTATCGCCGCCAATGTGCCGAATTGGCTCAAATGCCTTTTCAGGCGGCACATTAACTTTTGCCTCTCGGGCATCGATGATGCGATTGCCAAAGCGCACGCCGCCCCAATCTCTTGGCACATTCCCCGCTGCGGAAAGGGCATCCGACCATTTCGTCTCGGCAAATTCTCGCTCTTCATTACATAAAGCCTGGGTAATGGCATTTTTCCCTGTTTTCGGTTTGATGTCAAAAACCTCCAGTGCCCTTCGATCTCGCACAATCGTGGGATGTTTGATGCTATCGACCAGCTTCTTTCCCACACGGGCATACAGCGGCGTCACCAGTCCCAGCCACAAACTGGACAATTTCGGCGTGAGAACTGGCACAGGAATCATCAATCGTTTCAAACCTTTTTGGCGGGCGTATTCTTTCATAATTCCCTGGTAGGTCATTTTATTTGCACCGCCAATTTCAAAAATTTCGCTTTGATCGGTCTTTAGATCAATGGCAGCAATGAGGTAGGCGATCACGTCCTCGATGGCTATCGGCTGTGCAGCCATTCGCAACCAGCGAGGGATAATCATTACGGGCAATCGTTCCACCAGGGCACGGATCATTTCAAAAGAGAGACTGCCCGAACCCAAAATAATCGAGGCACGAAACTCGATGACCTGAATGCCTGAAATCCGAAGGTGATCACCAGTCTCAAGGCGACTTTTGAGATGATCGGACAATTGTTCATCAGGATCAGCAAGTCCGCCCAGGTAAATGATCCGTTTCACGCCATTGGCTTTGGCGACCTCGCTGAAATTCTGCGCTGCCAAACGATCCTGCACCAGAAAGCTTTCCTTTGATCCCAATGAATGGACAAAATAAAAAGCGACGTCAATATCTTTAAAAACGTTTCCCTCATCCAGTGATTCTCGTTTGAGCGGATCACCATAAACGATTTCAGTTCGTTTGTCGATCTGATGTTTCAATGCCTCTGGTCGGCGTGCCATGCAGCGAACGTGACAGCCTTTTTCTTTAAGCGACCGAAGCAATCTGCCACCTATGTAGCCTGTGGCACCTGTTAAAAGTATTTTTGATTTACCTGCCATAGGTAATCTTTCCCATAAATTTTTTATCTATACATTGGTAAATAAATCCCAAACCTCAAAAAACAAATATCAAACCTGTCCGACCTCTGGCGGATAAAATTCAATTTCAAAGCCCAAATTTCAAACGCCCATGATTGATCGTAGCATTTATTGAAAGGGTAAATTTTGAAAATTGAAATCACGCCGAAGGCGGATGCGTCCTCTGGCGCATTTGAGTTTTTGAATTTATTTGGAATTGTCTTTTGTTTTTTGGAAATTGCTTCTTCAAAGCAATTTTTCCTTGATTTTTACCTAAATTTTCCCCATCTTTTGTTCTAAAAAGTTAACAAATATTTTGGCTTCAATTTAAGATGCTTAATATAGCAAATTAGATTATAATTGTCAAGCAAAAATAAGCGATATGAACTATTTCATTTTAATTGTAACTTTTCTATTAACAATTAAAAGGGATTTTATTATAGTTGAATCGCTCATATCGCTTTTTTAATGAATCTTTTTGATGAAATGATTATCTAATCAGGTGAATAAAAAATAATATCCAATCCGCCGATGGAAGATTTTTTCAATCCTTTGGAAAAAAAAGAAATAATATGAATACAGAATATCTGATATTTAATCTAATTTTGATTAGTGGCCCGCTCTCTCTGAGCTTTGATCGCAAGGTTCATTTCGTTGATAAATGGAACAATGTTTTTAAAGCCATTTCGATTTCATTGGCTATATTTGTCGCCTGGGATTCCATCGTAACATGACGACATTGGTGGTTCAATGATCAATTTACCCTGGGCTTCATAATTTTAAGACTGCCCATGGAAGAATGGCTGTTTTTCATCACCATTCCTTATGCTTCATTATTTATATGGGAAGTTTTTGCAGCATATTTTAAAAATCGAGAGTTTAAAAAGCCGCAAATTATTAGACCTATTTTGTATTTTGGAATTCCTGTTGGAATGATTTTATTTTTCCTGGGTAAAGAATACACGGGATTGGTGCTGTTTGCCCTGGGATTAGTATCGCTGCTGGATTGGAAATTGAAAACGAATATGTTTATTCAACTTCGAACAATTCAATATATAGCAATTTCAACACTGGCAATGTTGATTTTCAACGGCTATCTGACCTGGCGCCCAGTTGTTTTATATGGCGAAGCTTATCAATTGGGCATTCGCATTTTCACGATTCCGATTGAGGACTTTGTCCGTTGAACATTGCTCTTTCGATGACTGATTCCAATTCACGCACATTGCCGATCCAGTTGTATTTCACCAGTGCTTTCAGAAATGCTGGTGAGACGGATTTGATCTTCATTTTATTTTTTCGATTGAATTGATCTATAAAATGGTTGACCAGGTCCGGGATATCTTCAATGCGCTCTCTCAGTGGGGGATCCGAATCGGATAAACGCATAAGCGATAATATAAATCTTCTCGGAATCGATAAGCTTTGACCTCATCCATCAAGTCAAATTTTGTAGCAGTAATGAGCCTCACGTCTGCCTTCAGCTTCTCAGTACCGCCGAAGCGTTCGAATTCACCTTCCTGCAAAACGTGCAGCAATTTAACCTGCAGGGCGCTGGAAAGATGCCCAACTTCATCCAGAAACAGCGTCCCCTGGTCAGCTTGCTCCAGCTTTCCGATTCTGCGGCTGATTGCGCCGGGGAAAACACCGGGCTCATGCCCAAAAAGCTCGCTTTCGAGCAGATGCTCCGGAATCGATTCGCAATTTATGCTGACAAACGGCTTCTCCTTTCGTTGCCCCTGGTAATGAATGGTTCGAGCCAGTAATTCTTTGCCCGTGCCATCTTCGCCGTAAATGTTTACCGGGACATCGCTTTTCAGGATGCGTTCGGCACTTGTCAGCACTGCTTTCATCTTTTGACTTTTGCCGACGATATTGGCAATTTTGTATCTGGATCTGAGTTGGCTCTTTAAGCGGCTGACTTCGTTTTTGAGTTCCTTGGTTGTCAACGCATTTTTTACGGATATTTTCAGTTTGTTCCAATCAATCGGTCTATTTAAATAATCGTATGCGCCCAATTTCATCGCTTCAACAACCGTATCAACCCGATCATCGCCGTAAGGATAATCACCGGCAATCCCGAATCAATCCGTTTGATTTTTTCAAGCGTTTCCAGTCCGCCAAGGGTAGGCATGATCAGATCCAAAATGACCAGATCATAGGGCTGGAAATTCAGCATTTGGAGCGCATCGTAGCCAGTATGCGCTTTTTTTACGCTATAATTATACTTTTCAAGAATTTCACCGATTAATTGAGTTAAATCTTCTTCATCGTCAACGATCAGTATGGATGCTTCATTGCTCATGGTAGGTTCCAATGCTAAGTCATTCTATCAATGTAGCGACTTGCTCCGCCGCTAAAATTCCTTTCCTGAGTTTTTCAATACCCTGAGTTAGCAATGGTTATTGGTTGTAGTTGGAGACTATGTTGTTGAGTTGGTTTATATCGCTGATATTACGCAAATCATTTTTAAATTCTTTTGTAAAATCCAACCATTCATATAATGGGGTAGTTCCCATCAAGCCACTGTATCCGCATTTTTTGCAGCCTTTTCCCGCGAATGAGGTGTCTTCCGCTTTTAATCCCAATTTCGACGTCATCTCGGGCTTGAGCTGTTCCGCGGTACGACAATGTTGACAAATCGACGGCAGCAGGCGTTGAATCAACATTGCTGAGGAGTGATAAATGAGAAAATGCCGCAATTCGCTGTGCGTGCTGAGATAATATACTGCCTCTGCCGATGTGTCGTATTGGGTAACCAGGATGACGAGACGCCCGTTCATCACAGCGTTCAGAGCAGCACGGATTGTTTTTTCATCTGCGAATCCGTTGAGTGCGATCACCGCCGGATTATAAATCGACACCGATTCGATGAGCGGATAGTACTGGTGAATGGTGCTGGATTCCGCTTGAATTTGTTGAAGCTGCTCAACATGATAAGGGATAATGCGTTCGAAGACCAGCGCCCTTCTGCCCGTTAAGGGCAGTGCACGCAAAAGCGCGTAAAGTGTGGCTGTTTTTCCGGATCCCGATGGACCATTCAGCCAAAAGAAACCTTTGCCGGATGACAGCAATGCAATCGCATTCTTTTGGATTGCGGAAGATAATCCCAATTCCCGGATGTCTGATGCTTTATCCTTTGGCGAAATGGAAAGGATCACTCTTTCGCCAGTAATTGTATGAAAAATAGAAAGCTGGATAAATAAATCATATCCATCGATATTCGTTTTGAACCATCCGTTCACCGGCGGACTTGTCCGCGAGAAATGGTTGACCGAGAATCCTGCGAGCCATGCCAATCGGCGGATGGTTGCGCTCTTGATTGAAAGCGGAGGTCTGAATTTATCCTTCAAATCCGAGTCATATTGGAAATAGACGATGAAGGAGTCTTGACTGGCATCGAGGTGAATCAAGTTCACTTTTTCATGAAACGCAGCGCGAATAATCGTATTCAGCCAATCAACAGTTTCTTCCCGGTGAATATCATTGCTGACAGGCGAGTCGCTTTTGTTGTTCGTGCCCGTTCGTTCTCGGCGTATGCGCTCCGCTTTTTGCACTGTATGTTTGGTGCGGCTATAATAAAAATCGATCGCCTCAACGATTTCGTCTTTATCGCAAACAACAGGCTCAACTTTCAACAGCGTTTCCCGGCTCACAGCATCGATAGCAGCCAAATCCATGGGATCGGTCATAGCGAGTGTCAGGATATTGTGAACTTGAAAGAGGGGCAACAGGATATATTTCCTCGCGATTTCTTCGGGAATGAGTTGAATCAAGCTTCGGGGAATATGATAATTTTTTAAGGTAATTTTTTTAATATCCAAATATTCGCCCAGAGCTTGAATCATTTCGCTTTCTTCAATAAAACCCATTTCAATCAATGTCCTTCCAAGCAGCTTTCTGCCGCATTTTTGCTGCTGCAAAGCTTCTTTAAGCTGTTCTTTGGAAATTAAATTATTAGCGACAAGGAAATCACCTAATAATGTGCTTGCACCGGCCAAAATTTCTCCTCTGAAAAGTTTGGAAATTTTATCGGTTTAGAATGGGGACTATGTGTTTTGCGAGTTGTTTGTTCTGTGCTGGGTAATTTCGAAGATCGTTCTGTTCAGGCTTTTATCCTCGTCACTATTGGCGTCGGACATAGGTAAGTTTATACCAACCTTTGAAATAAGTGAGACAACAGAATCTTCTAATAGTTCAGATGATTGTTGCAGGTCCTCGGTATGCTCGCCCATATATCTAAACATTTAGAAAACCTCCCTGTTTTTGCGCAATGAAAAATATGATGGGTATTTATATATTTAGCTTATTCGCTTTTTGTACAGCGCTTGATAATGTATATCCTTGATCCAGGTAATATTTGATTGTTTGCAGGATTTCAAAATCTTTATTGCTGTAGCGTTTGAATTCCCTCGATCCCATGGTAATGAGGTGAGGTTTCACGATTCCTTTTAGCTCCCAATAATAAAGCTGCCTCAGGCTGATATCAAGTTTCCTGGTGATTTCGGAACTACTAAAATACTTACCATCTTGCATTGTCGTGTCCTGTTATATTTATTAATCTGCTTTCAAGAAATCTAATATATCATTGATCTCGGCTTTTTAAAGTCAATATTTAGGAGAATTACATAATTTTAATATTATGCGAAAAGTAAGTATTTCTGAGATTTTTTCATTCGCAATGATATAAAAAGCTTGTTTGTTTAAGATATCAACCAAACAGGTCAAGCTCTATCACACTATAGCAACTGGCATGCCAGACAGGGCAAAAATAAAAAAGGCTACTTTTTATACCAATTAAGTAGCCTGATTTATAATGCGTTAGGGAAGTGTTAAAGTATTGTAGCTTTCATCGGTTGCCGATGGGATGTTTCAAATCAAAACACTCAATAAATCGATTGGTTGATTATTTTTACCATAGCCTGGCTAATAACAGACCATTGATGATAAATATATTACGATTTATCGCTAATAATCACTGCCAGTCGAGGTCCATCTTTGCCAATTTGTGTCGTGCAACTCTCCGCGCGCGGTTGAATGTACCATTTCCATCGTCCCAAATCCGCGTTTGTCAACAAAGTAGAACTCGACACCGCCCTGCACAGAGAAGTACTTCCAGATTTCGTACGGTTTATTTTCGCTTGAGAAAGGGACGCGCTCGATTTCATCGGGTTCGCCATACATGAGTAACACGCGACCCCGGTCGGTTTTCCATCCTTTTTTGAAGCTGGTAAAATGGCTGTTGGCGTATTCGGCGCGCGACAGATATTCGTCCCGGAATTCATTGCGCCGGGTTGACGGATCGCTATCGCGCCGTTTCCAGAATTCAACCAGGAAACTCTGCTTGCCTTTCAGGTCTAATTTATCAAATATTTTACGTTCTTCTTTTGTGGAAATATAACGTGTCGTTTCGAACTCCTCATCGAGTTCCTTTTCTGACATCGACGTATAACGCGCATCGGAGAATAGCTCGGATTTCACGACTTTGGGTTCAGGCTGTCTTTCTGCAACTTGTTCCCCAACGAAATCGCCCTTTCGATAGATAAAAAACTTTCGTTTGGTTTCAGCGATCTCGTTAGTTGCCAAATCTGTCACTTTGATATTGAAAAAATAAGTCCCTGATTTTTGGGTAATAATATTAACACCCCCGATTTCCACCGCCGAATGCCCTGGTTTGCTTTTGATTTTTTCGCCATAATCTCTGGCTACTTTCCCCTGGCTATCGAGAATCTGCCTCTGAACAGCATATTTGCTCGTGTCATCGGGACCTGTATATTTCAGATTATAGATTTCACTATAAAAATAAAGGATCGCCAGACCCGTCCCAAAAAATGATGTTGGATTGGGCACAATGTGATACCCATTTTTATAAAATTGATTCTTTTGAGTGTCCTTTCTAAGACTCACACAGAATTCAATTTCGCTCATACTAAGGTTCTCTTCGGCAAAGGAAATGATGGCATGATCAAATACCTTTTTTTTCTGCTTATCGCTGTACATATCGAGCACTGTGATGCTAAAACGATAATCTCCCGGTACCAGATGAAAAGCTGACTGCGCAAACAACTGTTGATTTTTCACAATTTCAGAATCGTCTTTCGCATGTGTTACGTTGTTCCAGGTTCGTTCATTAATTAATGAATCGCCCTGATGTATTTGGATGGAAACGGTGAATGCGGCTTTTAAATTTACCTCTTCATCGGGTACGAATGTCAAGGCTTCACGGCTCAGGGATATGTATATTTCGAGGCAGGTCATATTTTGGGCGCCTCGAAATTGAGCCGTGCTTAAATTATAGTCGAACGGATGTTGCGTCTGCTGCGAGTACAGGAACGGTTGGCAGAGCAACAGCAGCATCGGGATGCCTTTCGTGCATCGATTGATCAGTTTGCCAAACCAATAATAATTCATTTTAATCCCTCCAACTGCGATATTGAGAAATCCGCGTTGTTTTTGTAATGTCGAAAATGCTGGTTATTCATTTTCTATTTTCACCGAAACAACTTTTGAAACGCCATCTTGCGGCATGGTGATACCATAAAGACAATCTGCGGCTTTCATCGTTAGTTTATTGTGGGTTACAATGATAAATTGTGTGTTATCAGCAAAACGCCGGATAGCGTTGATAAAACGTTCAATATTAGAATCGTCTAGCGGCGCATCTACCTCGTCCAGGATACAAAAGGGACTCGGTTTTACCAGGTAAATTGAAAATAGAAGTGAAATTGCCGTCAATGTTTTTTCGCCGCCCGACAGCAGAGAAAGCGAGCCCAGACGCCGCCCTTTCGGATTCGCAACAACTTCAATATCTGCTTCGAGGACATCCTCGCCTTCCGCCAGTATCAGATCGGCTTCCCCTTCGGGAAAAAATCCCTTGAATACAATTGAAAAATTGTTCCGCACCAGCTTGAATACATCGAAAAATTTTGTTCGCGCGGTTTTATTGATGACGCCAATCGTCTCCAGCAGGTTCTCCTTCGCGGTGGTTAAATCCGTTTGCTGCGACAGCAGGAAATCCAGTCGTTCCTTCTCTTTTTTAAATTCTTTCAACGCCAGCAGGTTTATGGGACCCAACGCTTGCAGCTTGCTCTTAACCGCTTCGATTTCTTCTTCCAGAGTTTGTTCTGCATCATCCTCGGCTATTTGCTCACGCGTAATTTGCTGCCCATACTCTTCTTTTATTTTTTGCTGAATGTTTTCTGCTTTCAGCTTGAGCTCAGAAATTTTCAATTCTGTACTATGAACTTTTTCTGAAATTTTTTCGCGATCGAACCGCAATCCCCTGATGACACGATTGACCTCATCTATCTTTCGCGCCAATTCGCTGCGCTCAGCTTCATGCGATTGAACGATGTTCTCCAGTCGTTCCTGTGAATTGAAATCGGTTTCAAGTTCCTGATCCAGTTCCTTTATCTTGCTTTGAAGTTTGTCTTTTTGTTCGATTCCCTCAACGTTTTCCCGCGTCCTGACTTCGATTGAATGCGAATATTCCTTCACCAGCATCACGTTCCGATTCTGTTCCTGTTCGGCATTTGTATGCTCACCTCGCTTTTCGACAACATTCAGTTTCAATGCGTGCACTTTGCTGGCAAAGGAGGCGGTTTCAGTCGACAGCTTATCGATCTCGCCCTGAATGGCTTCAATTTCCTGTTTCAGGCGGCTTTTTTCTGCCTTTGCATGGTCAATTTCCGGTTTCATTCTTTCAATAGACTGCTGAGCTTCCTTCAATTGAATTTCATGGGTTTTGATCTCCGCCATATTTTTATCCAATTGACCGATATAGGTATTATATTCAAATCGCTTCTGGCGCAATTCAAGCTGAATTTCGGATTTTTCATTTTCAATTGATTTTTGTTGCTCGACAAGCGCTTTGCGATGAGATGTCAAACGCTCTATTTCGGCTACCAGACGTTCTCGACTGGTTTCATTCTTCTCGAGCGAATCGATGAGTGTATCCTGTTCCGATTCCACCTGATCGAGTTGGTCTTTTCTGCCAATCAATCCTTCATTTTTTCCTGATTTGCGACCGCCTTTCACACCACCCCAATTGAAAATCAGCTCGCCTGAAAGCGAAACAAAGCTGAATTCGCCATTGCGATGGCTGCCATACGCCTGCCGGATGGGCTGGATATCCTCGACCACGACACAATTATTTAAGATTGAATTGACAATCGGACGAAATCGTTCTTCACATGTGACCAATTCATTGCCGACACCAATGAAACCTGGTATTGAATTTTTTATTCCCGAATCAATGGTTTGCGGTTTTGAATTGGAAAAATGAGCCACCGGCAGGCAAGTGACGATGCCCTTTTCGTTCGCCTTCAAATAATCGATACCTTCGAACGCCAGCGAAATATCATTTGAGAGTACGTACGCTGTGGCTTCGCCCAGGTATGCTTCCAACGCAGCTTGATATTTTTCCGGAACGGAGATGACATCTGCCAGTGTTCCGGGGAAACCATCGCTTTTTCGCTGCTGCATAAGGTTCTGCACGCCTTCAGGATATTCGTCATAGCTTTCAACGAGGCGCTTCAGGAGATTGGCTTTATTTCCAAGGTCTTCAATTCGATTTTTGTCCCGGAAAATTGTCTCTTTTAATGCCTCAGCTTCCTCAAGCATCAGCGAAATTTTTGAGTCGACTTCCTCATGTTCAATTGCCTTGCGCTCAAATTCATCGGTTAACACGAGGATTTTCTGCTCCAATTCTACAAATAATTTCTCTGACTGAATTTTTTGTTCACCCAATGATCCGGTTTCGGCGGTCACTTCTTTAATTCGTTCGGTTAAATGCTCAATCTGAAAATGAAGCCGTTCATTTTGCTTCATTTTTTCCGAAATATTATCAATAAGTTGCAGGTGCTGATTTTCAATTTTGCGCAGCGTCAGGTGTTTCTGCTCCAGATTTTTTTCATATTCATCAAGTTGTTCTTTTTGCACCGCGTATTCTTTCTCAACCTCGGAAATCTCTTTCTGCAGCCGATTCATCAATTCTGCTGTTTCTACTTTAGAAGCATCCAGTTGCACACATTTTACATTCAGCTCTTTTATTTCGATTTCATTTTTAGCAATACGCTCGCTGGTGGCATTGAACCGTTCGCGACAGATCGCTATCTCTTCTTCTTTTTTATATATAGTCTTATTTGCAGTATCCAGCTTTACCTGGGCGGATGAGAGCTTTTGCTCAAGCTGAATCAGTTGCGTGCGGAAGGTTTCCACTTCCGATTCGTGCAGGTGGAGGCGAGCGGATAATTTATCCAGATCTTTTTGTATCAGGGTGTGATTCGCTTGCTGAGGTTCCAACTCATTTATCAATTTGGAGTATTGCATTGTTGCGTGCCGAATTTCACTGGTTTTCAGCCTCTCGGTCAGTTCCTCGTAGCGTTGCGCCCTTCGAACCTGCCGTTTCAGTGAATCAACGTTCTTCTGCACCTCGCTGATGATGTCTTCCACCCGAATAAGGTCCGATTCCGTGTCATCTAATTTGCGGAAGGCAATCCGTCGGCGCTGCTTGAATTTGCTGACGCCCGCCGCTTGCTCGAAAATCCGTCGGCGGTCTTCCGGTTTGCCATCCAGGATCGATTCGACCATTCGCAACTCTATCACCGAATACGCATCGGGACCCATGCCGGTATCCATAAACAGATCCAGGATATCTTTCAGGCGGCAGATCGAATTATTGAGCAAATATTGACTTTCGCCCGATCTGAAAAGCCGGCGCGTGATGACAACATCCGTATATTCAACCGGCAAAACATTTTTTGTATTTTTTATTGTCAACGCAACTTCTGCCATTCCCAACGGCTTGAGCGTTTTTGTACCATTGAATATCACATTCTCCATGCGTTCGCTGCGAAGTATCCCGGCTTTTTGTTCGCCAAGTACCCAGCGGATTGCGTCTACAATATTGCTCTTGCCACAACCATTTGGTCCGACGATGCCCGTTACACCGCTATTGAACGCGAACGATGTTCGTTTTCCGAATGATTTGAATCCGAGTATCTCTAATTTCTCTAAATGCACTTTGCCGCTCTTCCCAAATAATTCCTGATAATCTTAAGCTCAGTCTGTCTATTGACCTGTTAAAATGGCTTGATATTCATCAATAAGAAAATGTTAAAACAGTCGCCGCAATGACATATTTGAATCATTTAAAAATAATGAGTTATAATTATTGATTCTGCGATTTGTTATGTAACACATTTCAAAAAAGCCATCTTAAATGTATGAATTATTTCATTCTGAAACAAGGGAAAAATTATTTATTGAGTATTGCCTCAGTTATGCTTTCAACGGTTATAAATTAAACATACTAAATTTGCAGCTTTGAAACAAATATGTAAGTTGCTTTTGGCTATTGGCTGTTAGCTAATGGCTAAAAGCAAACAACCAATAGCTGAGCAGTAACCTTTTAACTATAATTATTTTGGCAAAAGAAACCTTGCCTGATTCAGGATTCCGCCTATTTTTTCTTTGCAAATAAGATACAATTTCCTTAACTTAGACGAGGTAAACCCACAAAAACGTTTCATTTTTTTTCAAAATTCACTTCAATTGCGAGTCGATGATAATGACTAAAAATCAAAAACCTGTTCTTCATTTTACGCCGGAACAAAACTGGATGAATGATCCGAACGGGCTTTTCTTCTATGAGGGAGTATACCATTTATTCTACCAGCATAATCCGTATGAAAAAACATGGGGTCACATGAGTTGGGGGCATGCAATCAGCCATGATCTGGTGAAGTGGCAGCATCTGCCGATCGCAATCAGGGAAGAACCGGCAAACAGCATGACAATTTTTTCGGGGAGCGCCGTTGTTGATGTAAACAATACCAGCGGTTTTTCAAAATCAGCTATCAGCCCGGTAGTGGCAATTTATACGGCTGATCATCGACCCGATTCGGAATTACAGGATATCCGCATCGCCTACAGCCTCGATAAAGGAGTGACATTCTCAAAATATATTCAGAATCCGGTATTGAATGTGAATAACCGCAAATTTGGCGATCCAAAAGTTTTTTGGCATGAAACCAGCGAAAAATGGATTATGGTGAATATTCTGGGATACGAGCAAGGGCAAATCGTTTTTTACGGATCAGCGGATTTGAAGCATTGGCAGTTCTTGAGCGAATTCAAGGCGGCGCATGCAATTCCCGGGATCTGGGAGTGTCCGGATTTATTTCCGCTTCCCGTCGATGGCGATCCGAATCAGATTAAATGGTTGCTTAAGGCGAATGGTCCATACAGGGCATCTTATTTTTTCATGGGTGAATTCGATGGAACGTGTTTCCGGAATGAGCTTGCCGGGAACCAGGCAGTGGAATTCGATTTCGGTAATTTGTATGCCGAAGTTACCTGGAACAATATCCCCCAATCCGATGGGCGCCGCATCCTGATCGGGTGGATTGATAATAAAGCCAGCCCGTTGCGCGACTGGACGGGCATTCAATCGATCCCCAGGCAACTGGAATTGCGGTCACACACCACCGGATTGAAATTGCACCAGATACCTGTTATTGAGTTGCAGCAGGTTCGCCAACAAAGCTACAGCCTTGAAGAAGCGCAATTAAGCCATTATTCTATCAATCTGGCTGAACATGATCTTCTGAATGGCGCACTCGAAATTATTGCGGAAGTTGATCCCGGTATGGCAACGCATGCAGGATTCAAATTCACCTCTGACGCTGACGGCACCCGGGAAATGTCTTTGAATTTCAACTTCGCCGGTAACGAATTAACGCTTCAGGTTGATAAGCAGCCAGATATGAAAGCACCTGTTGCTTTGGGCAGGCAAAAAATCGTCGTTCGTATGTTTATCGATTTAGAAGTGATCGAATTTTTTATAAATGACGGCGAAACCGCACTCGCATCTCTGCTGCCCCCAGACTTCGCGCCTGAGAGTATCGAATTTATTAGAAGCAACAACACCGCAAAGTTGTTGCGAATGACCGTCTGGCGATTGGCTCTGAATGCCGGTGATTGAGTTCAATTCAAAAACCGGAGTGTTCCGCCATGCAATCAAACGAAGCGAATAAACCGCAGATTTCACTGATGACGCCGATAGTCTGAAAATATTTAAGGAGGTGGGATTAAATATACTGCAAACGGTCATAAATTGAACATTTTTTTACTGTCATTGCGAGGCGTTTTTTGCCGAAGCAATCTTTTCAGTGCTTAA
>JAFGMA010000307.1 GCA_016927835.1 Candidatus Zhuqueibacterota bacterium
AATCTCTATGTTTACAGTAAGTTATGAGATTGCTTCGTCGCTCGTACCTCGCTACTCGCAATGACAAACTAATGTTACTTTTTAACCATTAACGAGTATAACATGTTTCCATAAACATAACGCATTACCGGCGACATCCCGAATGGGAGAAACGCACCTCACACCTGGCAGCTTCGCAACACTTCTCCCAAATATGACCCCAGGAAACAGATAGCAAATCTCGAATGAAAAGCCGATGTTTGGCGTGAGGTGGTTTTAGTGCAGATTTTTAGATAAATATAGACATTTCTTCCTCAATATGGCGATATCGATATATTTGATGAGGGTGTTTAATCGCCAGGTTAGCACTATCCAATTTAAAAAATGACTTGCATTTTGACAGCATATATACTATCTTGATACTATGTTGCTAACTTTGGACACAAATATTTTATATCAGGCATTAAAGAGCAAAACAGGGGCATCGCACTTTATTTCGCAGCAAGCAAGAAATCGAAGAATCCAGATTGCTCTTTCGGTGCCAGTTTTTATTGAATATCAAGACGTTTTAACACGAGACTTGTCACTCAAAGATTTTGAATTACAGTTAAATGATGTTAAAAAATTTTTAAGATTTATTGCATATATTGGAAAGCCTTTTGAAATATATTTCCTTTTGCGCCCCAATTTAAAAGACGAAAAGGATAACAAGATTGTCGAGTTAGCAATAACGAGTCGAAGTGATTATCTCATAACAAGCAATATCAGAGATTTTAAAACCGCTGAACTGAAATTTGATGAATTAAACGTAATTACTCCAGGCGAATTTGTAAAATTGTGGAGAGATAAAAATGTCCAGAGCTAGTGTGTTGACTATTCGAATACCATCTGATTTAAAACACCGAATCGAGTTGGTGGCTGAAGAACAAGGTGTATCGATTAATCAACTTGCGATGTATATGTTTACTAAAGAAATCGGAAATTTAGAAGCCAGCCAAACGATGTCAAAATATTGGAAAAATTACCCGAAGGAAAAAATATTGACTGATTTCGATAACGTGATGGAAAAAGTGAAAGATAAACCTGTCCCGGATTGGGATAAAATTGATAACAATTCGACATGTTAGTAGCCGTTCAGTTAGAAATGTGATGGGTTATTAATCAGCAAATCTTTCCAATAACGGCTGATTCGCATCCAGCCAGGCGCTTCCCCATCTTTTAGCCACAGGTGAGGAGAAATGGAACGACACACATTCCTGAGCTTATAATGTCCGCATGCTGAAGATTCCCATTCATCGCTGCGACTTCTGCCTGAAAATGCCTTCCACCGATACACGGTATTCATGATAAAAAATCTATGCGGATCATTCAGCAAATTTGAACCTGAAACGTGCCTGTCGGGTTAAAGCTATTTCAGCGTACCATGTCTCTGCATTTCGTGGAGACGTACGACTGCTTGTGAATCAAAATCTTCCGCGCAGCATCAAATAGAACAAGTAACCCTAAATCATTATAATGAAAAAAAATCAGGATAATATTATGAAAACTACAAGAGCATTATTACTCGTTTTTTTGACCCTGGTACTGGCTGAAACCCAGTTTGCCCATGATAAACATCATCCTTCCGTGTACGATGCGGTGGCGAAGATTACGCAACGCATGAGCAACGAATTGACGCCGGCAGAACTCAAGCAGCTTTCCGAAGAAAAGGTTTTGGATTTGCTAACAGCAGAGGAGCGCAAAATTTTATCGAGTGGCTTTCTGTGCTTCAAGAGCAATCGTTCGGTGACAGTTTATGTGGCGGTACGCGCAAATGAACAACCACCTTTCTGGCTGGCTGAGCAAAAATTTTCAGAGACAAAGCTTTCGGTAAACAACACGGTTGACGGTGAATACAAGCTCTGGCGAAAAAAATTTGATGCCGGCGAAATCGGATTGGGCGTGCATTCGCTCTACGGTGGTGGCAGGCATTATGTTGTATTTGTGAAACCGAAATCCGGAACGAAATTGAAAATAAGCGATTTATATCCCGGTCAGCACGAGGCTGTCGAGGCTAAAGCCGGCGCAAAATTTTACATTGACCGCGATGGTGCTATCGAAAATCTGCCAACAGAATTGGCGGGTGCAACGCTCATCCAGACGCTGAATGCCAATCGCGATGTCGGCAGGCTACTCGGCGTATTATACACCACGCGCTACCCGAGCACAGCGCAACCCGATCAGATCGTTCTTTCCTGGACCGAAAATCCGCGCACAACGCAGACCATCTCCTGGCGCAGCGATACAACAATTACGAGCGCCGCTGTTTTTTACCAACCCAAAAATGAATTCAAAACATTTATTCCGAAGAATCCGCAGGTTGTCGGTGCAACCACCACACGGCTCGAGACGCCCGAGCTTATCGGAGACCGGGTGGTTCACCGGCACCATGCGACGCTGCGTGATTTGAAACCGCACACAACGTACGTGTATTCGGTCGGCAGCGACGATGGGACGACTATTAGCGATTTATTGGAATTCACCACAGCGCCGGATAATACAATTCCATTTTCATTCATGTACCTCGGTGATGCGCAAAACGGGCTGGATCGCTGGGGCTCTTTGATGAAAACCGCCCACCGCATGCGCCCCGATGTTGCATTCATCCTGATGGCAGGCGATCAGGTGAACCGCGGTGCGCAGCGCGATGATTGGGACGATCTGTTTCACAATGGCGCCTTAAATTTCGCCACCAAACCGTTGATGACAACAATCGGCAACCACGAATGCCAGGGCGGATATCCCGGATTGTATTTGAAAATTTTGAATTTGCCCATAAATGGACCGAAAGAACTGGAACCCGAACGCGCCTACAGCTTTGAATATGGAAATGCGCTGTTTGTCGTTCTCGATTCGAACGAAGATCCGAACAAACAAACGCGCTGGCTGGACTCGACATTGACCTTCAGCAGTGCCACCTGGAAGTTTGCTCTATTTCACCATCCGATTTATTCATCGAAAGGCAGCCGGGATAATCCTGAATTGCGAAACGCCTGGGCTCCGATTTTCGATAAACATCATGTGGACATGGTGCTGCAAGGACACGATCACGCCTATTTGCGCACTCATCCCATGCGGGATAATAAGCGCGTCTCATCGCCCAAAGAAGGCACAGTTTATGTCGTCTCATTTTCAGGAATGAAAATGTACGATCAGCAGGAAGCCGATTACACGGCTGTCGGCTTCACCAAAACTGCAACCTTTCAGATTCTCGACATTCAATTGGCGGGCAATCGATTGCTCTATCGCAGCTATAACGCGGATGGGAATCTGGTCGATGACCTGGAAATTTTGAAATGAGTCGGCATTGTCTGTTCCAAATAATAGCGTTTAAATAATTTTTGTGAAAATTAAATTCAATTATTGTAGTAATCTATCATCCTGGATTGGATTGACTGGTGATACTCGCCAGTGCGATGAAATTCACACCGCTAAAACTCAGCAGCGTCATTTCGATGCCGAAAAGCGGGATAAAAATAGCACTGGTGAGTATCGCTCCCAGGCACGAACCCGCCAGATCAAGTCCATAAATTGTCCCTGCAACATGAGCGATGCTTGCCTCGGACTCGAAATAAAGCCGATTTGCAATAGGAAATTGATACCCGCCAATAAATCCGGCTATTGAAATCAGCATCATAAAAATCAATTGCATCATAATCGTGCTGCCCAACTGTGTTAAATGATGCGCCAGCAATTGCAGCAGCCCGATTGCAGCGATTGGAAAAATAGCCATCATCGCCTGGCAATACCGAAAAGCTGTCAACGGATTTTTCGCAGCATACCTGCCTCGAATGGATGCCCAACTGCCGATAGTAAGCCCCAACATATACCCGGTTACCATGAGCGCCAATTGATAATAGGCATAGCCATAGAGCGCCTGAAATGCGATAATGAGGATAATCTCCATGCCGAGCTCGGAATACCCGACGGTAAAAATCGAAAGCGCGATGCCCCAGCGGTAGCGAATCGACCTGGCGTGCGGCACGAATCTAAACGCGAGTGAAACCAGCGCCAGCACAAGCAACAACGTCAAACTGGTCTTGAATCCCGATTTCGAAAGCGCAATGAAGCCATCCCGAAAACCCGGGGAGAGCGCGCTGCCCCAGAGCACCATATCAAAATAATATGCAACAGGCTTGAAATCGGTATTCAACGCCACTTGCTCAATTGGCAGGATTCGCGAACGAATATATTGCGTTCGATCAACAGACATCCGGTATGGCAGATAATATTCGCGAATGAATTGCGTATCTAGATTGCGAGTTTTCAACCGAGAAATAAGGATATCGGGATTCTCGGTCAGGACATGCTCCGCGGTGCATGCGATGAAATGGCATGTGTTTCCGGGTATCAAAACGATATCAGGAAATGTGGCTTTCAGGGTATGAAACAGGCAACTCAAAAAGCGGGCTAAATCGTCGCTGACAACATTTTCCGATGAGGTGACGCTGAAAGCACAAATGCCTCCACGATTCAGGATTTGGCTGACTTCCCTGAAAAATTCAACCGTGTAAAATCGATTGAGCAGCGTGGTATGCGGATCGGGCAAATTGATAATCACGACATCATATTTCTGATGACTCAATTTCACGTATAGTCTGCCATCAATATGATGTACCCGCACCCGCGGATCTGCAAGTGCTGTTCTCAATTCTTCAGGCAACCGGGCGTCAATAACCTGCAGCATCGCCGGATCGAGTTCCACGTAATCGAGAGATTTTACAGTGGGATGCTTCAATGCCTCATGCAAACCTCCGCCGATGCCGCCGCCAATCATCAGAAAGGTTTTTGGTTGCGGATGCTCCAACAGCGCCAGATGGACGGATTCTTCAGCATAAAACAAATCCGGTATCGTAAACATCAACAAACCGTTTTCATATACGGAAAAGCTGTCTTCCAGCTTTGTCAGGGCAATTGAACCATATATTGAATATTTGAGCTGTTGCAGATTCAGTTCCCGCCAATGCAATCGCAGGGACAGTTGCGCCAGCTTCGATGAACCGACGAGTGTGATGGCGGCGGCTATGATTGCCAGAAAGATTCGAAGAGCACGTCTGCCCCGGGACCACTCATACCAGATGAAGCTGTGCAGGGCGTAATTGCAAAGACCCAGGCAAAACATTATGAATGCTATCTGGAATGGTGTCAGGAAGCGCAACAACAGGAAGCTGCTCACGCCTCCGCCAAGTCCAGCGCCAATCGCTTCCAGCCAATATACACTGCCGATTGCGTGTGCAGATGCTTCAATCGTTTCGGAATAGAGGCTGCACGCCAGCGCGTATAAAAATCCGGAGAGCAGACAGAACGGAGCCAGGGCTACAAACGGGATGACAAAAATTGGAAGAAAACCGGTTATCTCACCAATTGAAATACCGGTAGCGAAAAAACTGATACGACATACGAAAAGCGTCAGGATAAAACCAATAGCCCACACCATCAGTGCATTGACAAAAAAACGATACTTTTGTGAAAGCAGCCTGACGAATCGTGCCAGAAATCCGCTGCCCACAGAAGTCCAGAAAAGCCATGCCCCCAGGAACATTCCCATTGTGAGTTCATTGCCGTAAAAAAGCGCTGTCAGTTCACGCAGCAAAACGATCTGGGCAATAATTGCGATGAATCCGTAAAGGATGATCGACGTTTTCACGAAAGCCGGGGGTGTGTTTCTCGAAGATCGGAAATTATCCTGGAACTGCATGTTGAAATCCTCAGGTTATGGATTCGTCATTGCTGCGATGCATCCTGATCTACCCAGAAAAATTGAAATCCGGAATCTAACATAAAAAAAATACTGTTAAAAATCAAGCCCGAGATTTGGATATTTTTGATGTTGCATTCGTTTTGGTATTCAACAGTACCTGGCTGTAGAGACCGTAGACGCGCTTAGCTTTTAAAATTATTCGGAGGCATCTGCTTCTTTGCCTTAACAGATTAAAGAAACATGCTGTTAAACCAGTGAATCAGGATTGGCAATGGTCCGGGCGGGGATAATGGTTCAGTTATTTGTAGCATAGCTTAACCTTTCAAAGGTTCCGAACCTTTGAAAGGCTAAAAAGGCTAATTCTATTCCCGTAACTGGGTGATTAACGGGCGGAGGTATATTTTACTTGACATAAAACAAGCAATTTATTATTATATGGAGATTTGCAATACCTCGGCTATGCAAAATTTCCGGTTACGTTTTTTTTCAGTGAAAGCGAAATTTGACCATGAATCGCGATAAACAGTCCATGCATTTAAATCGATATGTGTTTTTTTTATACATAGTTGCAGTGCTTCAGGTTATGTGCACGGAACGCAACCGTTTGAATCCGATAGATCCTGAGAATCCTGTCACCGAAGGCAAGCCCCGGGGATTGCATGTGATTTCAAAAATGGATACGGTGATCTTGTCATGGCAGGCTTATTCAAACAAAAATCTTGAACAATTCGACATTTACCGTTCCACATCGACGGACAACTCGTTAAATAAAATCGGCTCGACTTCGCCGACGCATACTATATTTTACGACAATAATGTTTATTACGAGATTGCTTACACCTACCAGGTACGGGCTGTAACACCCAGCTTTGAAAGTCGACTTTCCGATCCGATTACAATCACTCCTGGTCCCACGTATTTGTGGGTTGTAGACTCGAGCACAGGTGATCTGGTGAAACTCACGCACGATGCACAGCATCAAATATTTCGGTGCAGTTTTTCAGGCTATGCGGATAATCTCGTTGTCAATCCACGGGATCATACTGCCTGGTTTTTGGATATTTATTCGGAGCGCATCTATGGTATCTCCGGCGAGGGCGCGCTTAGCCACAGAATCAACAATGAGGGCGAGGTGCTCGATTTCCAGGTCTTCTGGTCGGATAGCGCGCTCTGGGTCTCAGTGACAACCAATACTGGCTGTGAGCTAATGAAACTCACTTATGGCGCTGACGTACTATCAAAAATCACCAGATTTCGAAAGGTGATAGATTTGAGCATCGATCAAACTACGAAGTGTTGCTGGTTGATCGATGAGGGGATGCAAAACATTTATAAAATCGATCCCGAGGGAAATCTTTTGCTCAGCGCTGAATTGAATCATACGCCGCTGTATGTGGCTGCTTTTTCCGGGGATGGCTCTTGCTGGACTACTGACAGTTCAAGGGTATTTTTCATAAACAGCAACCGCCGATTCGCTATTGAAGAAGCCGAAGGCAACTATGATGGGATCGAAGGAATCGATATCGATCAGAATTCGGGCGCGTGCTGGGTTCTGACTCATCGCAGTGTTTCGAAAATTGATTCATCCGGCAAACTGCTTTTCACGATTGATGGCTTCAAATACCCGCAGTCGATTTCGGCAAATGCTTTTGACGGAAGTTGCGTTGTGGCGGATCCATATCAGGACCGCGCAGTCATCATTTCCGCCGATGGGGCACAAGTTGAAAGCATTCCCAATATTCAGTCGCCGTGGCTGGTTTGTGTCGAATACGCCATTCAATGACAGGTGCCAACATAAACGCATTGATCACTTTGCTGCACCTTTGCTAAACATTTGATTGCGAGCGATTCGTTGAAATGAAAAATAAATCGATAAAGAAAATCGCCAGTTTCCTGCCAATTAATCTGCTGATTGCTGTTTTTCTTTTTGATGGGCTCACTATCGTAAGTCAACTCAGAATAAAAGAAGCTATGATCATCAGGGATTTGGCGCTGATTGTCGGATTCCTGCTCCTCGTTCCTGCACTTACCCGGATCAAGTGGTTGAACGTCAAAGAGCCATACAAGAATGTACTCGCGGTTTTGTTCTGCATGCTCGGGTTATATTTCGCAATGACCTTCATTGCATTTTTCGCTGAGAGTACGCGGGATTATGCGTTTACCGGGCATTCTGTAAAAGACCTGGTTCTGTTGACATTGGCGTCGTTTGGTTGTACCGGGTTTATCATCCTTATCATGCATAAGCTGCAAGCATTGATTTATATCAAACGGAAACGAACCACTGAGCGCAATTTCCGATTTTTGATAGTTGTGATGTTAATTGAAGTTCTATATGCAGAGTTTCGCTTTTTGCTTTCAGGCAAAGATGCAAACGCTGTCACAACGCTGATGTCCGAAGCGGGAGTAGGGCAGGCAATATTGGCGTTGTTTGTGCTATTTATTGTTATCAATTCATTTCGAAATTCTTGGATCAGTTATCTCACCAAGTCACAAAAAATCAAGAGCTTGTTTCTGAGTATACTGTTTGCGATCAGCCCGCTTTTGTTTCATAAGCAATTTAGTCCGACAGCGATCCGCTATAGCCTCGCCATGGACACGCTGCTCAGCCAACTAGCCGTCCTGTTGAGTGTTTACTGGTTTACCGCGGCGACGGTTATTCTTTTTCATTTGCCCACCGCCGGGATTGTCGATCGCAAAATGCAGGAAATACGTTCATTCCGGGATTTAAGCCGGGCGCTGAGTTCAGAATTCGATTTCAAAAAGCTTATCGATAAAATTTCCGGGCTTTCGATCGAGATCACCGGCGCAAATGCTACATATCTGCAAATTTACAATACATCCACAGATCGGCTTCACCTGGTATCATATCGAAACTTGCTGGCACCTGAAATTCGGGAATTGCAAGAGGATCCGCAGACATCTGTCGGGTACGCTGTTCTACAAGACCGGAAGCCAATCTGGATCAACAATATCAGCAAGGACAATCAATTGCAATATTTACGCAAATGGAAGCGTCGATTTGAATCGGTCATTGCCGTACCCTTGATGAGTTACGACAAAATTCTGGGTGTTTTATGCGTTTTGAAATTTCAGGAATATGGATTCATCCCCGAAGATTTGGATTTGATGCAAGCGTTTGCCGACCATGCTGCAATCGCGCTGGAGAACTCGCGCCTGGTAAATGAATCTATCGAGAAAGAGCGGCTGGAGCAGGAACTGAAAGTTGCCCACGAAGCCCAGATGAAGCTGCTGCCGAAAACCATGCCCACGATGCAAGGTTTGGATATCGATGCCATTTGTGTCACCGCCAATGAAGTCGGCGGCGATTATTTCGATTTTTTCCAGTTTGATGAGCACCGGATTGGCGTTGTTGTCGGGGATGTTTCAGGTAAAGGCGCCCAGGCAGCTTTTTATATGGCAGAGGTGAAAGGAATTATAAAATCTTTATCGCAAAGCCATCTCTCACCGCGCGAGTTATTGATCCGGGCAAATGACATACTATGCGAAAGCTTTGAGCGAACAATTTTCGTAAGCTTGATCTACGCCGTGATCGATAGACAGAAAAAGGAAATTGTCTTCAGCCGTGCGGGGCATTGTCCGCTGTTGTGGTACCGGAAAGATGATTCCGATTCCCAGTTTGTTGAGCCGCGTGGTATCGGCGTCGGATTGGTACGGGGAGCATTGTTCGGTCAGATCATCGAAGAAAAAGTACTGCCGTTATCGCCAGGGGATACGCTGCTGCTATTCACCGACGGCGTCATCGAAGCCCGCAATCGGAAACTACAGGAATTGGAAGAAGAAAGCCTGAGAAAATTATTTACAGATTTCACGCAAGGGACTTCATCGGAAATCAAGAAAAAACTCGTTGGCGAAATCCGCACCTTTGTCGGTTCAGAAAAAACGCATGATGATTTAACGCTGGTGGTGGTGAAAATCAACTGACGATTTTTCTCTCCTTCTCGATTAATGATGAGCCGATTCGGAGCAATTCGCCTGGCGGAACAGATCAACCGCTCTCTGATTCTAATATAAAGATTGCTTGACATGATAAAAAAAAATGGCTATATTTCAACCTGATTGCTTAAGCAAGTTGTACGAGCCTTGCCAAACACTCACGGAGGTAAAAATGGAAGGGTTTGAAGTTGCCCGAAAAGATAATGAAAAAATTTCAATATTAT
>JAFGMA010000308.1 GCA_016927835.1 Candidatus Zhuqueibacterota bacterium
AATAAAACGGCTGAGATTGCTTCGTCGCAAAAAACGCTCCTCGCAATGACAGCTCAAAGGTAGTTCTCGGACAGACACTAAATAGAGTCTGTCTGAAAAGTAGTGATTTTTTACAATCAACAAAAAAGGCGAAACCCCTTCTGTCATGCCCGAATGCTTCCCCGATAAAAACATTCGGGGATAAGCCTATCGGACATCCATTTGACAATCTGCACAATGGATTCCCGTGGGCGGCACCCCGCTTAAAACATGCGGGAATGACAAAAACCGACGGACTCTAAATAGGGAGGAAAAAGATATTGGACTCGTTTCCATTCAAAAAGCGAATTGCCTCTATCATACTTTTTCTGATGATCCTGCCGACGCTTCTCTTTCCCGGCACCACCGGCAAAATCGCCGGTACGGTCACCGACGCAAAAACCGGGCAGCCGCTGCCAGGCTGCAATATCATCATCACCGGAACGACTTACGGCGCTGCCAGCAATGCCAGGGGTGATTATTACATCATCAATATCTCACCCGGCAGGTATGAGGTGCGCGCTGCTATGATGGGTTATAAAACACTCAGCGTGATCGATGTCCGAATCATGACCGATTTAACGACGCACATCGATTTCAAACTGGAACCCACCGTTCTCGAATTCGAAGAAGAGATCACGGTGGTAGCGGAGCGCCCGCTGGTGCAAAAGGATATCACCTCCAAGCTTTCGGTTGTCAGTTCCGATGAAATTACGAATATGCCGGTGGATAATTTTCAGGAAATCCTGGTTACCAAAGCCGGATTCACCAAAGACGCCAGCGGCAATATTCATGTGCGCGGCGGAAGAAGCGGCGAAATCGCCTACATGATCGACGGCATGGCGGTGGCTAATCCGCTATACGGCGGCTTCAGCAGTATGATGAATGAGGATGCCATCGATGAGATGATCGTCCTCAGCGGCGCGTTTAATGCCGAGTTTGGCGATGCCATGTCCAGTGTGGTGAATATCATCACTAAAGAAGGCAGCGACTCCTATCACGGCAAATTGGAATACACCTCACCGCGATTGACCAAATCGCCGTATCGGCAGAAAAATGCCTTCGCCGGTATTGAGGACAGCTATGATTATACCGCGCACAGCATTCTCGACGACCTTGATTTCGACCCGTTGAAGCTGGATATTCCCATAGCCGGCATGTTCAACGCATCAATCAGCGGACCCGTACCATTGGTGCGCCGACTATATTTCTTTGCGTCCGGACGCTATGAAAATGAGGACAGCTATCTGCCGCATGGCTATGATCTGGAGCGCGACGGCTTAGCAAAGCTCACGTATCGATTCCGCCCGTCAATGAAATTATCCGTTTCAGCTCAAAAAACAGATCAAACGTACCAGCGCTACATTCACGCCTGGAAATACTTGCCCGAGCATCAAGCCGTTAACCACAGAAATAGTAATCGGTTAGGGTTCAACTGGACGCATACGGTTAATCCGGGTCTCTTCTACACCATAAATCTATCCCGATACCAGCAGCGCCTCGGGACGCAAGTCGGGGACAAGCTGCCAGCCGAGTATGTAAGATATCAAACGGCAGAGACAGTCTATTTCTATATTAGCGGCGACGATGACACGTATATTGACGATCAGACATCGACCTATGACGGCAAACTCGATGTCACCGCCCAGGTGAATGCACATCACCAGTTCAAAAGCGGCGTGGAATTCAAGCAACATATAATCGAAGTGTACGAAGAGAGCGAGCCCTGGTCCGGCGGCGCCCAATTCAAAGAACAATACGAGCGGAAACCGGTTGAAGTCGCAGCGTATCTCCAGGATAAAATCGAATACGATTATCTGATTTTGAATATCGGGCTTCGATATGACTACGCCGATCCCAAAGCTGCAATGTGGCGGGATATCCGGCAATACGGATTTTGGGATACCCGGAATAACTGGGTGCCGGCGGAAGAAGTTGCCGTCGATCCAAAAACGCAGATCAGTCCCAGGATCGGTTTGGCGCATCCGATCACAGATCGTGCTGTGCTCCATTTTTCGTATGGGCACTTTTTCCAGAATCCGAATTATAACAGCATGTATTATAACCAGCACAAAGATTTGAGCAGCACACTCCCGCTCGTCGGAAATCCTGGCGCGAAAGCTCAAAAAACAATAGCTTATGAAACCGGCATAAAATTCCAGTTTAGCGATAATTGGGCGCTGGATGCCAGTGCATGGTATAAAGATATCACGGATTTGCTGTCCACGCTTCACGTGTCTTATCTCAGCAATGATTACGTGGTTTTTTATAATTCGGATTACGCCAGTGTAAAAGGCATCGATCTGACGCTGCGCAAAAAACTCAGCCATTTTATCTCCGGATCGATTGATTACACCTACATGGTTGCCAAGGGCAATAACTCCCAACCACTGGGAGGCTATCTGGATGCGTTTGCCCAGGAAGAAATCCCGCACCAGGAATATTACCTCGATTTCGATCAACGGCATGATGTCGCAATTATTTTGAACCTGATGATACCGCAAAACCAGGGACTCGAGTTTTATAACATCAGACCCTTTTCGGATGTCTCTGCCAATCTGCTGATTCAGGCGGGCAGCGGCTTGCCTTATACGCCATACGTTGACCCGACCCTGCGCGTTGAAATCAACTCCGCTCGTAAGCCCTGGACCGCCACGGTTGACTTTCGAGTAATCAAAAAATTTGCATTCTTCCGGTTAAAGCCGGCAATTTTCCTCGAAGTAAACAATTTGCTTGACAGGAAGAACGTGGTTCAGGTATATTCGAGAACCGGCAAGCCTTTCGATACCGGTCAGCCCGGACTTGTTGGCTCGTCGCCCGATGCAGATCATGATCCAACGCATATCTCACCACCGCGCAGCATCAAAGCCGGTATCCAATTGTTGTGGTAGAGGGAGGACACAGTGATGCTTAAACTCAAATCGGCGCTTTTTTTAGGACTTATTCCTGTTTTAATCCTTGCATCCGGGCTTCGGGGCGAGGATATCAATTGTCAGGACTGTCACATTCAACTGAAGATCGATAATCAGAGTGCACTACGAAAACCAGCTACTTCCGAAGAACGCGGCATCGGAGTGATGGATAAAGGTCAATTGACCAATTACATCGGCAATTACGGGATTATTTCGCATTACCTCGAATATTTAAATGATGCCCTGCACTGGCCGCTTGCCGCCAACGATCAAACGCAATATTGCTTCGGATTGGGACTGGTTGTGGCTTCCAAAGGAAATGTCGTCACCTCGGTACTGGGAGCGTTCGCTGATAAAGTCGATTGGACTCCGAAGGACGGATCGCGCGGCAAAATTTTCTCCGGCGATGTAACGGCGCCGCCGCCCGACATGACACCTTTTCTCGCGATCAGCGATAATCCCGAAACCTGGCCCCCTGGCTATTTTGACAATTCAGGCAATTGGATCGATACGCCCGATGAACGCCATTGGCCCGGACATTTCCGGATCGACATCGATCCGAATTCATCGATTTATGGTGAGGAGGTTTTCGGTGAATTCGTCTCGGATCGCGATATTTACGCTGTTTTCGATGACAAATATAATTGGCATCCCGATGGTCCACTGGGAATCGAGGTTGAGCAAACCGCGTATTCTTACGGGAGACATTATGCCGAAGATATGCTGTTTTTTGACTATATCATTCATAATACAAGCGGAAAACACCTGGACAGTGTTTACGTGGGCTATTATGCAATTTTCCGTCCTGACTATGATTTTAAGGACTATATCAACATCATCGATAGCGATCCCGGGGATGAATATACCAATGGCGATTTCGTCTACGTCTGGGATGTGAATAACACCAAAGAAGGCGCCTGGGAAGATGATCCCACCGATATGGGCATCATCGGATTGTGTGTGATAGAAACCCCACACGACCTCGGTGTTACGGATTTTCACTTTTTCAATCGGGATGTGGCTCCAAAAATAGATGAAGAAATGTGGGCGGTAATCTCCAGCAATCCCGACGATCCGAATCTCACCCTGCCAAAAGCATTTTTTCACGGTGATGACCGCCGTTTCGATACCACGCACCCGGATAGCCTGAAAAATTATTTCCCCGACGGCGCGCCGATTAATTTTTACATCATGACCGGTCCGCTGAACCTGGAACCGGGTGAAAGCGTGCATTCCGCCATTGCGACCGTAATCGGCAGCGCCGGATCCATTCCGTTCGAACCAGACACCAGCGATCTGATGGCAAATTTGCGAATGGCAAAAAAAATGTCGGATCGTCATTTTCAAGGATCAGGTCCGCCTAAAACACCGGTTGTAAAAGCCTCAGCCGGAGATCGACAGGTGCGACTGGTCTGGGATTCTGCAGCGGAATCTTCCCGGGATGCCCTGAGCGGCAAGAACGATTTCGAAGGCTACAAAATCTACCGCAGCACCGATTTGGGCAAAACATGGGGCACGCCGATCACCGATCAGACCGGGGCGGTTATCGGATATAAGCCCATAAAGATTTTTGACAAAATTGATGGCATCAAAGGACTTGATCCGGTATTCAACCAGTCGCTCGGAAATGAAACGGGAATACAGCACAGTTACATCGACGAAAACCTGGTCAATGGCGTGGAATACTGGTACTGTGTTACCGCCTACGATCGCGGAAATCAGCATCCGGATAGCCTCGAGCCATCCTACCAGTCGCCCCTGGGACGCTCAACCATGGAAGCGCATACGGTGGCGGCTATCCCGGCTGCAAAACCTCAAAATTATTTTCCACCTGATGTTGGGACGAATGATGGCTCTTTATCGCCTGTCGGGGACGATATATGCCAGGGAATTGTACGGGTAGATATTGTGGAGCCGGATAAAATCACCGGCGATGATTACGTGATCACTTTCACTGATTCGGCGCGACAGGTTGTTGGCACGGATACGAATTATGTGATGGGCTTCAACCTGTTCCGCATTTCAAGCGCCACAGGGGATACGATTGTCCTGCTTCATCGTCACCAATTCTCCGATGAGTCAGGTGATAATTTGCCCATCGTCGATGGTTTCAGGCTCACCCTTCAAAATAGCCCGTCGGGAATCGAATTTATCGGCTGGGTTCGCGTAAAGGGAGATACGTGTACATTCGATTGGCGAACGGGACCAACAGAAGCACTTGCCAACGACCCGATGGTCGTCGATGAGTATATTTACACTGTCTATGATTTCATTATAGAAATCGATACGACAGAAACCGGGGGTACGCAGGCGCATTGGTATGATTTTTATACGGGCACCGATATGGATACGACGCTCCATCTGCCCATTAAAGTATATGCTGTGGTGGCTGCCGGCGATACGGTTGACGTGAGCGAAAACACCTGGCTGTATGAATTCAATCTCAGCGCACCCGAGGAAGCCCGCAGCCGGTTTTTCAGTCCCAAAGGCTGGGATTTGGAACCGGGTGGATCCGGATTTGTCAAGGGTAGTCCGGGGTGGTATGAAAAATTCGCCGATATCCTGGTGCTGGAAAAAATTGACATTGATCCCGCATCCGGCGATACCACGTATTCCGGTCTTTTTCTTCAAACCAATAATTTCCCCGATGAATACGTAAATGCCAAAGGCGAAACAATCAACCAGACAGCGGTCAAGCCCCGGCATGGCGAGCGCTTTGCCATCCGGACCTATAAACCGTTTCGCAAAGAAATAACGTACGAATTCAACACGCGCGCCGCAAGGTACGCGCAGAACACGCAAGTCGATCTTGCAAAAATACGCGTTGTGCCCGATCCATATATCGTTTCCAATTCATGGGAAACGTCCCAATTCGATAAAAAGCTGATGTTTACACATTTGCCAAACGAGTGTGACATTTCGATTTACACTGTCGCCGGCGATCACATACAAACAATACATCATCAGAATCAGCAAGGCTTCGAGTTTTGGGACATGCGGACTTACAACGACCAATTCATCGCATTCGGGCTTTACGTGTATGTAGTATCGCTGCCTGACGGACAGAAAAAAATCGGAAGGTTCTTAGTGATCAAATAATTTCCGCAGCGCAAGATGCCTTCTTGTGCGTCTGATTTTATATGGTAAAAAATACACCCAGCTAAGCACCTTTGGGAACGAAAATTTGAATCAAATTAAAGCGTTCGAGGCTAATCGAATGAAAAAGATCACCTTATTTTTTGCAGTCATGATCATCTTCTCCACCGGCATCGTCCGCGCCGATTTTTCCAAAGTTGGCACATCTGCGGCGCAATTCCTCAAAATCGGCATCGGTGCCCGGGCGATGGGAATGGGTGAAACATTTGTTGCTGTCGCAAATGATGTTTCCGCATTGTATTGGAATCCCGCCGGATTGACCAACCTATCGGACATTTCGTTGATCGTCAGCCGCTCCGAATGGTTCGCTGGCATCAATCATGATTTTGCGGGGCTGGCGTTGCCCTGGGGCAGGAATTCGGTCATCGGCATCAGTGCGGTTGCGCTCAACGTGCCGGAACAGGAGGTCACCACCATCGACCAGCCGGACGGAACCGGCATTTACTACGACGTTGGCGATATCGCAATTGGATTGTCGTACGCCCGCGGATTGACAGATCGCTTTTCAACGGGAATTACCGCCAAATTCATCCAGCAAAATGCTTACAATGAAACCGCCAATACCTTTGCGCTCGACATAGGCACAACCTTACGCACGGGCTACCGCGGTCTGGTGATCGCCATGTGCATGTCAAACTTCGGAGGGAGACTGCAACTGGATGGGCGCGATCTGATTATTCTGGCGGACATCGATAAAAATCTTGCCGGAAATTACAATGCCGATGCGCGGCTGAAAACCGAATCCTACCCGCTGCCGCTCAATTTTCGCGTGGGTCTGGCGCTGGATATCGTAGGGGGGCACGACGCCTTTTTTCCAATGGCTAAAAATCGATTCACGCTGGCAATTGACGGAAATCATCCGAATGACAATACCGAACGCGTGAATATCGGCTGCGAATACACCTGGAATGAAACGATATTCGCACGCGGCGGCTATAAAATCAATTATGATGTCGAAAAATGGGCGTTCGGAGCCGGCTTGAAATTTGGCGTCGCGCGCCAAATCATGTCCCTGGATTATGCAATGGTTGATTTTGGTGATCTTGGTAAGGTATCGCGGTTTTCGGTCGAATTGGCGTTTAAATAGAATCCTGTCGGTTTATATCATTCCCGCATATTTTAAGCGGGGCGCCGTTCACAAGCAATAGCCTGCATAGAATCCTTTGGATTGGGGCGATTGTGCCTGCTTTGGATTTTATTTCCCTTTGATCAAAGTCTTCGAATTCTCGCTACTCATCCTGCCAAAAATTCCAGACGTCATCAGCTAATTTGTTGATAAAATGCCGATCATGCGAAACGAATAAAATTGTCCCCGGATATTCGAGCAGCGCATTTTCAATCAGCTCACGCGTTCTGATGTCCAAATGGTTTGTGGGTTCATCTAAAATGAGGAAATTTGCATGGGACAGCAGGATTTTCGCCATCGACACCTTATTGCGTTCACCCAGGCTCAATGACTCAATGGACTGATACACGCCGTCGCCTTCTAAATTCAGACAACCGAGAATCGTTCTGACCCAGGTTTGATCCTCTTTCGCATCGACCATCACTTCATCCAGAATTGATGCATGAAAATCAAGATGATTCAGTTCCTGCGAAGAATAGCCGATGGCAAGATTGCTGCCCAGGTGCAATTCGCCGCTGTCCGGTTTTTCTTCACCGAGAATAAGTTTCAGCAATGTCGTTTTACCGCACCCATTCGGACCTACGAGGGCAATTCGCTGACCCGCAGTCAACGTAAATTCGATATTGTGAAACAGGGTACGGGTTCCGTAAGCCTTATTCAAATTTTTGGCGGTACACACGAAATGACTGCTTTCGCGATCGATACGAAAATCGATATGGCTCTGGCGTTCGCGCGGTGGTTTTTCAACTTCACCTATTTTTTCAATCCTGCGCTGAATAACACTGGCGCGCTTTTGAAGTTTTGCGGCTTTTGCCCGGTAAAATGGTTTGGCAAAAGGATCATATTTGGATTTATTCTTCGGTTTTGCAGCGACTCTCCGGGCTTTATTTGTGCGATCAGCCATGGCGCGTTTCAGTCTTTTTATTTCACTCGTTTTGCGCAGAAACTCTTCCCGCTCATGTCTTTTCCTCAACTCCTGTTCATCATGATAGAAGCTATAGTTTCCGGAAAATGTCGAAACATTTCTGCTTTGAATTTCCCAGATTCTGGTGACAACCTGATCAAGAAAATACCGATCATGAGAAATGATGACAACGCTTTCAGGATATTTTTTCAAAAATTGCTCCAACCACTCCAATGCGGGTATATCGAGATGATTGGTTGGCTCGTCCAAAAGCAACACATCCGGTTGCATCAGCAGCAGCTTTGCCAGTTCCAGGCGACATCGCTGCCCGCTGCTCAAATTTGCACACGGAAGTTCCCGTGTTACCGGATCGAATCCCAGCGCGGATAATATGGTTTCAACGCGATTATCAATCGTATAGCCATCGCGCTTCTCAAATTTTTCCTGAAGCTCGCCATATTGTTCAAGCAGTTTTTGATTTCCGGAATTTTGCAGCAGTTGCTGTTCGATAGCTTCCAGGTCAGATTTCAGCAGCAAGAGCTCCGAAAAGACCGTTTTGACTTCTTCGACCACGGTTAATTCAGAAATTGCGACTATTTCCTGCCTTAGAAATCCGATTGATGGCTGCTTACGGGCATAGATGAGCTGACCGTCATCTGGCGGCAGTTCTTTGATGATTATTTTAAATAGTGTCGTTTTTCCACTGCCATTATCACCGATCAAGCCGATTTTATCATGCCGCGATATTTCTAAATTAACTCCCTCGAACAGGTTATTTTCTTGACCGTCATAGCGGTACCGAATGCTATCTGCCTTCAGATACATTTTGCTCCCCGATAGAGATGATTTTTTGCGATCCGGATAACAGGAAATGGAAAAATGAGGACGCTCGCCCCTGATATGGATGAGCGCATTGGGTGTGACAGAACCGAATAAATAGTGAGGTGCTCTGAGCGGATTCTGAGTGAATTCAAAATGATAGTCCGCGAAAGAGGTTTAGTACTTGAATAAATCCCAATTCAGGGCTGCTGATGAATGGTATTGCACCAATTTCCACGCGCGATGCTTTTTAATGAGGACACCAGTCACTCGATTCTTCATTTCCTGCTTCTCGCCTTTCTGATTGGTAACCTGGATAGTTCTAATCAATGAGAACCAGGCTGTTTTCCCGGCTTCCGAAACATGGATTACTTCCGCAGCGTATTTCACATCAATGTTGTAAAATGCCTTAAATTGTCTTTCGACTGCATCTTTAATCGCGTTCCAGCCCGCCCAATACTCATTCTCATCTGTTCCGAAAAATACCATGTCGGGCTCATGCGCCACCATCTCGGAAAACGCATCGATATCCTTGGTTTCGAATGCTTGCCAAAAATCTTTGATAAAAAGATGAACGCTCTCTTTTTCAGCCTCCATATCGATCGGTGTGGTGGATTGGCATCCGAGAGCAATACAAATTAACCCACAGAGTGCGAAAGTCCCAAACTGTTTCATGGATAACCTCCTTAGCTTAATAGGACTACAGGAAATATTTAAGGGTACTCTGCGGCTTCCCGGGACTGGCAGAAAATTATGACAGGATATTTCGGCGCAATACTCTTTCACCCACAATTTCATTCGTCGTAAACTCATGCGCAAACGGGAACTGGTATGTAATAAGGGTGTGGGATAACGTTTTGCTCTGCTTCAGGTTGAAGCAAGTTTCAAGATGAATGCCTTCATGGGGAAGCTTGTCGAATCCCACTTTTTAAAATCAGAATAGTGCACTTCAGAGAGACATATTCAGTGTCAGGTATCGGATGTGGTTTGATTTTCATAAAATAGCATTGCTGCAAGCGATGGCATCTCACATTTGCGCCGCAATCCTGGCGAGTTAATTCTCCTTGAATATTTCCAATTATTTGTTTTTAATTTTCTTGCAGTATTTCACGTTAATAAACTTTTGAATAAAAAGCAAGCATTTTTTTCATTTTCCGTAATGCCTCAGCCGGGCATTATTTTTTGCGAGCGGAACTCCTGGGCAGCAGGCGAAGGAACTTTTCAATTTTCTCCGGCCATTTTTTTCATTCCAATTTTATGCTATCAAATGCGGAACATTAACGCCAGAGCTTTGTATTATACCTGATTGTTACAAATTCAGTTGAACTGGCGGTATAGGCACTCCCCGCCAATGATTTTTCTTTTCAATTATTTCTAAGGTGCGCTTATGAATTGCGCCTCAACTGACGGAAAAAATTTGTATTATATAAAGCAGGTGAGAGGATGGACAACAAAATCATCATTAAAAATGGCAAGATTGTATTGTTTGACAGGGTCGTTACCGGTGATTTAAAAATCGCGAATGGCATTATTACGGCGATCGGCAAAGGGGCGCATCACGACAACGCCAATTTGGAAATCGATGCCTCGGGAAAATATGTGCTTCCCGGATTCGTCGATATTCATACGCATGGCATAAATGGATTCGATCTGACGAACGGGCTTTTCTGCCAGGACTCCAGTTCCTTTTTGACCGATGAAGAAAATTTCGTAAAAGGGATTCAAGCTGCGATACAAAAATATCTTTCCAGGGGTACCACACGGATTTTCCTTGCAACTGTCTCTGCCTCTGAAAAGCATCTAAAAAAAGTCCTTGGATTTTTAGCGAATTATTTGAAGAGCCAAAAAAGCCTTAATATCGATACACCTGTCAGCGGTGTCTTGCTGGAAGGAACATTCATAAAAAACAAACAATTTGCAGGCGCGCAGAATGCCGATTATTTCAGGGAACCATCAATCGATTTCTTCGATCGCTTGCAGGCTGCTGCAAACGGTCACATCAAGAGCGTCAACATCGTGCCTGAATATGACGCCGCTGCGTATGAACTCATAAAATATCTGACCGCGCACAATGTTGTCTGTGGCGCTGGTCATACGGGTGCTACTGCCGATCAATACACGCAAGCTGTTGAAAACGGGCTGAGGATCGCCATCCATTTCCTAAACGGACCAACCGGCAGTTCAACAAAGCCATTCGGACATGGTGGTGCTATCCAAGCAGTTCTGCGGTCGCCGGAAGTGTTTGCCGAGCTCATCATGGACGGTTACCATGTTGATCCGATTTATCTCCGGGAAGTGTTCCAGAGGAAAGGCTTGCCGCGTGTAATTGCCATTACCGACTCGATGTTTGTTACCGGACTGGAGAACATTGAGACATTTATCGTTTCGGGCGTTCTGGGCAGAGTCAGCGACAACCGGCAATATCTGGAAGTGGTCGGCGCCGAAAATGCGCTTTTTGGCAGCGTGCTCACGATGGACGTGGCATTTTCAAATATCGTTTCATGGTTAACCCAGGATATGGCAGGCATCTGGCATCCGTATCACTCAGCACTCCCGCTGCATGAGGCATTGATCCAGGCAACGTGGATGTGCAGCCGAAATCCCGCCAAAGCATTGCACATAATGCGCCCGGAATACCAGCACATCGGTCAGGATTTGAGCCAGTTTACCGGTTCATTGGATGTCGGAAAAAGTGCGGATATCGTGATTGGAGCTTTGAACGGGGAGCCGGGGAATTATGCTTTGGAAATTGATAATGTTATTTTCAAAGGCAATATCGTTCAATAGCGTGATTCTTCGAGACAGGCTTAACTATTTGATATACTGCAAACGGTCATAAATTGAACATTTTTTTACTGTCATTGCGAGGCGTTTTTTGCCGAAGCAATCTTTTCAGTGCTTAACC
>JAFGMA010000309.1 GCA_016927835.1 Candidatus Zhuqueibacterota bacterium
GGTTAAGCACTGAAAAGATTGCTTCGGCAAAAAACGCCTCGCAATGACAGTAAAAAAATGTTCAATTTATGACCGTTTGCAGTATAGAAATGATTCCAACCGGCAATCTCACAGGTTTTATACCGAATTCGGAAAAAAGCCGAAAAGACATACGCATCTCGCCTTGCCAGTCAGATAAGAATATTGCTCCATCAAGTCGAAGTTATTTTGTGGATTTAATATAGCAAATGCTATCGAAAGGATCAACCATTATTTTATATATAACCATTATTTAAGATGCAGTGGACGAATGCTTTATTGAAGCTGCTTCGTCCCAAACAGCGAAATCGCAATCGTCAGGAGTAAATATATTTTATGGTGTTTGCGGTTTTAACTTGACAATTGTGGAGAAATCAATTAAATTCATTCGGAGCTGATACAACTCTTATTGCAAATCAGAAATTTACATCGTCTCCTGAATGTAAGCCTTGAATTATGAAACTCATCACATAAAGGAGGTAGTCATGGAGCTCAAGCTTTTAACGTTGTTAAGTTTAGCTGGTTTGCTTATTTTAATTGCATGTTTTTCGGAATCGAAAGAAAAATATAGCCCTGCAAAGCTTTTCTCCGATAATGACATTCGCAGCTTCACCGGTTCGGCATTAACTGAAATCGCGTTTCCGCTGGGTGGGATTGGCACAGGCAATGTTTCATTGGGCGGACGCGGAGATTTGCGCGACTGGGAAATTTTTAATCGACCGGGAAAAGGCAAGGAATTGCCTTTTTCTTTTTTCGCAATTTGGGCAAAATCAACTGAAGGCAAGGCGGTGGCTAAAATTCTAGAACGAAAACTTATCCCGCCATACAAAGGGGGATTCGGCACACCACAAAACCAGATGACCGGCGTCAGTCGTCTGGATGAAGCCGTTTTTCGCGGAGAATATCCATTCGCCTGGATCGATTTCGAAGATGCAGCACTGCCTGTCAAGGTTCAGTTGGAAGCCTGGACGCCCTTTATTCCGCTTGACGATCATGATAGCTCCATCCCGGTTGCTATCTTTCGCTGGCGCATTGAAAATCCGGGCGATGAACAGGTCGACATTTCCGTGGCTGCCTGCCTGTTTAATCCCATCGGAACCGACGGTCGCGACTTTGGAGGGCTTCCGGGCGGTAATTTGAATGAATTTGTCGAAACCGATCAACTCCGCGGGCTGCGCCTGTCCTCGGATGCGATTAAGCCTGAGGATATCCGGTTTGGTACCATGGCGCTTACAACGACCTGGGAAGATCTGGACGTGCAGACGCGATGGTATCGCGGTGGTTGGTGGGATAACGCGCATTTGTTCTGGGACGACTTCGCGGATGACGGGCGCGTGACCAATTGCAAAGATGCAATTCGATCAGATAAGCACCGGAGCGATATTGGCGATTTGGTGCTCCACGCCCAATTGTCACCCAAATCATCGGTAACATTGCCTTTTTTTCTCACGTGGCATTTTCCGCAACGAGAAAACTACTGGAATCGGGAAGAGGCGGTGAAAGGCAAAGTGATGCGCAATTATGTCGCCAACCATTTCGAGGATGCTTTGCATGCTGCTCAATATACGGTTGAGAATCTGGAAAAACTGGAAACGCTGACACGTCGCTGGCACAAATCTTTCTTTTCGAGCACGCTTCCGGATTATGTACTCGATGCGGTTTCCAGTCAAGCGTCGATTATCCGCACCAATACATGCCTGCGTCTGGCTGATGGCTCATTTTTCGCTTTCGAGGGTCAGGGAGATGAAACCGGTTGCTGTCCCATGAATTGCACACATGTCTGGAATTACGAGCAAACGCTGGCGCACTTGTTTCCCAAACTTGAGCGTTCAATGCGTGAAACAGATTTTCTGCACAACATTCGCGATGATAACAGCATGGCATTTCGAACGCTGATTCCGCTGTGCGAAACACGATGGGCTTTTAAGCCGGCGGCTGATGGTCAAATGGGGTGCGTGATGAAGGCATATCGCGAATGGAAATTTTCCGGCGACACTGAATGGCTCAGAAAAATCTGGCAGAGCGTCAAAAATGCCCTGGAATTCGCCTGGACCGCGAAACCCGGCTGGGATCCGAATAAAGATGGCGTCATGGAAGGCGAGCAGCATAATACGTACGATATTGAATTTTACGGACCAAACACGATGATGGGCTCGCTGTACCTGGGTGCGCTCAAGGCTGCGGCTGAAATGGCAGAGGCTTTGAATGAGCCTGAAAAGGCGAACGAATATAGAACGATTTACCAAAACGGTCGAAAACAATATGATGAATTGCTCTGGCAGGACGATTATTACATTCAGAAAGTTGAGGTAATGCAGGGACTGGAAGTGCCGGAACATCTGAAATCGCCCGAATCCACAACATCGTGCGCCTGTAAAAGCACTCCCTGCCCCAAAAAACCGGCACTGGAAAAGTCTGCTATTCAGCCCAAATATCAATACGGGAATGGGTGTCTCTCGGATCAACTGCTGGGGCAATGGTTTGCTCACGTCGTCGGTCTCGATCATATCCTGGATCCTGAGCATACCAAAACCGCGGTGCATTCTATTTTTAAATATAACTGGCGGAATCCTGTGGGCGATTTCAGCAATGTGCAACGGGTCTATGCCTTGAATGATGATGCCGGGCTGCTGTTATGCTCCTGGCCCCGGGGAAACCGACCCACACTGCCATTTGTTTACAGCGACGAAGTCTGGACCGGAATCGAGTACCAGGTTGCCGGGCATCTGATCTACGAAGGCTGGCTTGAACAGGGCTTGAAAGTAGTCAAAGGCGTGCGGGAACGCTACGATGGATTACGGCGCAATCCCTGGAATGAAGTTGAGTGCGGGCATCATTACGCACGCGCCCTGGCATCTTGGTCAGTTCTCCTTGCCTTATCGGGCTATGAATATGATGGCGTAAAAGGGCATCTCGGATTCGCACCGAAACTGAATCAAGAAAATTTCAGGTGCGTGTGGACGAGTGGCGCTGCCTGGGGTGATTTTTATCTGAGTCAGCAAGGTTCAAACAGAGAAATCCGGATCGAGGTGCAATTTGGCAATCAACGCCTGAATACATTCGCAATCGAAGGTTCGGCTGACTCCGTTCAGGTTCAGCTTGACAATGAACGCATCGATGCGAACTTGACGCATGAAAAAGGAAAATGCATCGTGCATTTCGAAAAGGGTGTTGAGATCGGAGAAGGAAGCGAGTTGAAAATTTTGTTGAAATAAATGCAACTGCAAAGAATATTCCCCTTGCACCAAGAACAAACCACCGCTGCTCAAAAGCGCGCACCATGTCCGAGATACGCATCGAAATTTTGAAGCATGTCGGTTACTCTGTCCGAAGCACTTTCGACGATGGCGGCGATAAATTTTTCACCTTCCTCAGCGCTTGATTCTTCGACACCATTGTCTGAAATTCCCACCGGAGCGGCACCGGGCGCAGCAGAAAGAGCGGACAAATCAGTCAGTCCCGGTTCCAATGCCATAATCATCGATGTTTCCCATTTGCCACCGTGATCGCCGGCAAACGGAAAAATATCTTTCACCAACTCGTAGCCGGTAAATGCCCACATCACCGCTTTCCGCTGACGCTGTAAGGTTTGATGCGCAATGCAGATCGCAGCGCGCGCATGGTCGATGAGCGGATAATGTCCGGCACCGATGACAATCACTTTGAAACCGAGGCTGGCGATTTCAAACAGGATGTGAATCAACAACCGATGGTATATATCCGTCTGCTCATAAATACTACGGCACATGTAACCCGCTGTGAAATTGCTGGAAGCCAGTCCCATTCTCCGATGAATCCGCTCACGATCGGCAGCGTTCGCCTCCATCAATGCCTGTTCACGATTGTCACCATAGTAAAGCGGCGGAAAAACCAGTCCCCCGGTTTTTTCCGCACACCGCAGCAGCACGCCATTCATGCGTAACGTGTCCAATCCCACCGGATTATGTTCGCCATGCCATTCCAGGTTGCCCAGGGCGATGTATGCCACCGGACATGCCTGGCGCAATTCCAGTATTTGAGCCGGACGCAAGCGCTCATATCTACGTTCTTTCATTCTGTTCTCTCCTGATTAATGTGGATATCCTGAATACATTAGCTATTTTTTTTCAGTGCCTGATCCAGATCACGAATGAGATCGTCCGCATCTTCGAGTCCGACCGAAATTCGCACCAATCCATCGGTGATCCCGACGCGCTGCCGCACTTCTTTCGGCACCGTGGCATGCGTCATCGATGCCGGATGTTGAATCAGCGAATCAACACAGCCGAGGCTAACCGCCAGCGTAAAAATATGAACATTATCCATCAGATTTTTTCCAGCCTGGTATCCGCCTTTAAGCTCAAACGAAATGATACCGCCGAAATCATCCATCTGTTCTTTTGCGAGTTGGTGAAATTTGAAATTTTTTAAGCCGGGATATGCGACCGTGGCGACTGCAGGATGATTCTCCAGAAACGTGGCTACTTCCATTGCATTCTGGCAGTGCCGCTGCATGCGTACCGGCAATGTTTTCAAGCCCATATTTACCAGCCACGCGTCGAAAGGACTGGGTGAGGGACCAATATCCACCATGACTTTGTATAGCGCATCTTTTACATCATCGCAACTTGTGACAACAACACCGCCGACGACAGTGCCATGTCCGCAAATATATTTGGTCGTGCTGTGCAAAACGATATCGGCGCCGAGTTCCAGCGGGCGCTGAAGAAAAGGTGTTGCAAAGGTATTATCTACGATGATGTGAATATTTTTATTGATCGATCGGGCGATTTCCGTGACTTTTCGAATATCTGTGATCGCCATCGTCGGGTTCGTCGGGGTTTCAAAATAGACCAGCTTTGCATTCGGATTTTCCCGCATTGCTTTCTCAAAAGCGTTGAGATCGCTGGTATCGACAAAAGTGGTTTCGATATTGAATTTGGGCAGCATTTTGGCGAAAAGATCTTCTGTGCATCCATAAAGCACTTCACCGCTGATCAATTTGTCGCCGCTCTCGAGCAATGCCAGCATGGTTGAACTAATCGCCGACATCCCCGAAGGAAACACTAAGGAAGAAATCCGAACCTTGTCCGGCTGTTCGAGCTTGGCGTTTCTGCCTTCGAGTGCATTCATCTTCGCTTCGAGCACCATAACGGTGGGATTTCCCAGGCGCGTGTAAATATAACCATGTTTTTTATGTTCAAATAATTTGGCGCCTTCCTCTGCATTTTCAAACTTGAATGTCGATGTCTGGTAGATAGCATTTGTGTGCGAATGGATCCTGGTGTCCTGGCTGATATCTTCACCGGCGTGAAGCGCGCGGGTGGCAAATCCGCATTTCAAATAAAAGCGTTCAATTGCATTTTTGCGTTTGGAGTCTTCCATGGCTTCCTCCTATGTTGTAGGTAAGAATTTAGATTCTTAAAGTAGTAAAATGTGCCATTTCGAGCGAAGCAACGCTCATCGAGGTGAAAATCTGATCGAGTACTCTGCACCATATAACGGGCAATCTTCTCACTTCCATCCGTGCGGTTCGAAATGGCGGTTATTTGCAATCCTATAATTTTTGTCTACCCATCGATGCTTAATTTGTAGGGGAGAATTGACAGCAAAATTTGCTTCGGCTTAGATTGATAAATTCCGAAACCGGTTTTCGCCGGGCGATGCGACTAAAAGCCTGGCTTTCCCAGCAATCTGAACATGTTCCGCTTGTACATTTCGACGCCCGGCTGATCGAACGGATTCACTCCGAGTATATATCCGCTGAGCGCAGCCGAGATTTCAAAAAAATAAAGCAGTTGTCCCATCCAATAAGGGGTTAACGCCGGGAGCCGAATCGTCAAGTTTGGTACAGCGCCGGTTCTATGCGCGAGTGCTGTACCTTCATAGGCTTTCATATTGATAAACTCAAGCGTTTTTCCGCCCAAAAAATTGAGTCCGTCAAAATCGTCGGATTCGGATTGTATTGATATGGTTCGCTTCGCTTTTTCAACAATGAGAAATGTTTCGAATATATTTCGCGCACCATCTTGAATTAATTGACCCATGGAATGCAAATCGGTGCTGAAATCTGCCGAAGCCGGGAAAATTCCTTTACCGTTTTTGCCTTCGCTCTCACCGAAAAGCTGCTTCCACCATTCACCGATGAAATGCAGGGCGGGCTCAAAACTTGCCAAAACCTCTATTGATTTTCCCTGGCGATACAGAAGATTGCGTATACTGGCATACACCATACAGGGATTGCCCAGGGGATCATTGGCTTGCGAAAGCTCTGCCATGTGCCTTGCGCCTTTCAAAATCTCTCGAATATCGATCCCGCTCACAGCAATGGGGAGCAAGCCCACCGGAGTGAGAACCGAAAATCTGCCGCCAATATCTCCCGGGATGGTGAGCGTTCGGTAACCCTCGATTTCAGCAAGGCGGCGTAACGCTCCTTTTTCGCGATCAGTCGTTGCAATGATGCGGTGGCGTGCCCGTTCGCTTCCTATTTCCTTCTCAAGTACACCCTTCAGAATCCTGAAGGCGATTGCCGGTTCCGTGGTCGTGCCCGATTTTGAAACGACGCTTAAGCATACATTTTTATTGCGAATCATCTCAATGAGATCGTAAAGATAATCGCTGCTGATGTTTTGTCCGGCGAAATAGATTTTTGGTTTGAAATCCAGTTGCCCCGAAAAATGGTGCGACAGGGCATCAATTACCGCTCTTGCGCCGAGGTATGAGCCGCCAATACCAATATTTACAAAAACATCAGCATGTTGTCGAATTTCGACGGCAAGCTTTTCAATTGCTTGAATTTCAGATTCGGGGATATTGAAGGGTAAGTCGAGCCAACCCAGGTATTCATTTCCGGGACCGCTTTTTTTGTGCAGCATTTCAAACGCGCTGAATACCTCCGGCTTTATGGTATCAAACGTTTTTTCATCGATAAACTCTTTCACATTTTCAATTTCAATCGTCAACGCTTCCTTTATCATTGCAATTCCTTATTTTGTCTGACCATAATATGCATTTTTGCCATGTTTTCGGAGATAATGTTTATTTAGAAGTGAATGCTTGATCGGTTTGATATCAGGATTCAAAGCTTCTGTCAGGAGCGCAATTTTCGCCATTTCTTCCATCAGCACCATATTATACACAGCTTCGGCGGGAGTCTGCCCCCAACTGAAAGGACCATGATTGGCAACAAGTACGCCAGGAACCTCGGAGGGATTTTTCTCGGTGAATACCTGTACGATCATTTTTCCGGTTTCGGTTTCATAATCGCGTTCAATTGCCTCATCTGACATGGGAGCCGTAACCGGAATTTCCCCGTAAAAATGATCTGCGTGGGTCGTGCCATAGCATGGAATCGCGCGCCTGGCTTGTGCCCATGCAGTGGCGTGGGTTGCATGCGTGTGCACGATCCCGCCAATCGAATCAAATTTCCGATATAGAATCAGATGTGTATTTGTATCCATCGACGGTCGATAATCACCATCGACTATCTTTCCATCCAGGTTGACCAGGACAATATCTTGAAAACTCAATTTCTGATAGGGAATGCCACTCGGCTTAATTCCCATAATTCGCTTTCCCCGATCGATCCCGCTCACATTACCAAACGAATAAATGACTAATCCCTTGCGATAAATTTCCATATTTGCTTCAAAGACAGTTTTTTTTAAACTCTCGAGCATTTTCAATCTCCATGAATTTTAATTTGGGAATGTTTTTTTATTTTAATTTCACCAGCAACGATAGATAAATTTTCAAACAGAATAAAAGTTTATATGAAAGCGCAGGCTATGAAGGTCGCTGTTGCAGCATCAGTGCCAGCCAAAAAATCATAACGAAAAAAAACGATACACACGATAAAATATGATATCCGATGAGAATCAGGGAGGTTTCAGGCATCGACCCGGTTTTGACGACTCCTGCTGATGGTGTTGAAAATGTATCCATAAAAAGACCGATCAGAACCATTGCAGACGGCGGAATGAGTATAAACGGAAAGAAAGCCGGTTCCGGAAAATATATCAACCGCACGATCGACCACATCAGAAATGCGGAGGCGGGCAGCGAAAACACAACCAAACAGCGTGGGGCAATTGAACTCAAAATCTTGTACCAGGTTTTGAACGCAGCCTTTATCGCACACACAAATCGCACCAGCGAATTTCCGGTATTTTTCGTCGTCATTTCAGTTTCTCTCTTTGACATGTGGATCACCTGCTGCCGATTCTTCCGAATCACTCTCTATTAGAAATAATATTTTTTCCTTTTCACGGTTATGTAAAATATTTTCCCATTCTATAAAAGCTGGTATAAGTCAACCTTGCAGTTTCTTCCATTTTTCGAGGCTTTTTAGTGGAATTTCCCAAAGCTTTGGATCATTTCCCAGTTTTTATGTAATCTCTCTGTTTTCTATATCATTTTCGATTTTACTTCCCTGTTCGTTTAATAAAGGGCTGAATTCAACCCTGATCGGCGTGGAACGATTGTATGGATGTTACCCCCCATCCTCCCACAACCTGCTTCACACGAATTCCACAGTCGATGTGCTGCTAAACTTGACAGATAGTTCGCAAGGGATATTACCAAATGGTTTTTATTCCTGTTAACCTTCGTAAATTATAATCTGCTGTCACTAAAGGCGAATTTGTTGTTATTGATGTTGCTCCAATAATTCTATCTGCGGGATCTAAATTTTTGTCGGAAGCGAATTGAGTCGAAAGATCTACAATCTCAGGAGTGATTCCATGATAAATATAATTATTTGATGCAGTCACCAAATTTATAAATCCAAGATAAGGAACGTTTATCTCAATTCGCTTTTTTGCCATCAACACTGCAATTTCCCATAATGAAATTTCGCAGAAAAGTATTCCATCTGCTTGATTGGCAATTTCTATTGCTTCTCTTGCTTACGAGCTAAGCTTCTCAGGTTTTAAAGCATCCCAAATGATAATATGAGTATCAGTTGCTATTTATCAATATTATTTTTAAGCAAAATGTCCAGGTTATTTAATCCCGCCTCCTAAAATGTACAAACAAACTTTGAAATTGTCAAGGGATTTTAGAATCCAGAAAAATCGTCATTAAATCTAATTTATAGTAGTATACCCATATTCAGGCGCGCTGTCAAGTGTCGCCTGCACCTGCTGGTTCGATCCTCTCTGCTCTCCTTACCATTTACGCTTTCAGACTCATGCGTTGTACTCGTTCTTCGTGTCCACGTACGGAGAACTCAATCTATTTCAAAATCTCGAAAGAGGTCTTGTCCAGAAAATCGCCGATCTGATCGCTGCGATGCAAAAACATAATGGTTTGTGAATCTAAGCGTTGGACATTGAAGCAGGCTTGCTCTTCGGGTCTGCGGTCTGCCACGACAAAGCCGAACACCCCGTTGCTTTTAAGAATCAGCGAAACCTCTAGAAATACGGGTTCCAAATCCTCGAAATGGTTCAAAATCCCGACGCATGCTGCATGTTGAATCGACGCTGTGGCATAGGGATGAGGCTCGATGGTAAGGTCATGTATCTTCAAATGTTCTGTTAAGTGCAAGTATCTGCACACATCCAGCATCTCGGGTGATAATTCCACACCTTTTGCGCGACTAATCAAACCGCAGAAAGAATCCGCCGGAAAAACAACGGGCAAAGGCAATCGCAAGATGGGGGAACCGGCTTCGGCAATGCCTATCTCAAATGGGCTATCAGCGAGGCAACGCTGATGCTAATTTGCACTGCCCGCAAGTCAAAGAACTGCATAAACGTTCGGAAAATAAATGCAGCGTGCACTGGCGATTATTTCGCATAAACTCGGAGGTCCGCCCACCGGTCGCGCGATTTATTTTATGCTCAAAATCAAGAGGCATTCGATCGTTGCATGCCGCATGAAGAAATTTATCAGCTAAAAACGAATGAGCGTGCCGCCTGAGCCATAGGTCTAACTGAGTTCACCTGTAAGGGCAAGTCGATCGAGAGCATCCGAAACAGTGTGATCGTTGGAGCACGCACCTCGTTTTGGGGTGGATGTTCATCGACACGCTCTAAAACTCGCACTATTGATTGGACGGGCGACATGGATCACAAGTAGCGACCACAATCTTGACGTGTCTGCTCCTCACTGAGCCCCACACCTAACTGAACCGCTATTTGTGGAGTCAGTTGGGACAGTGAAGGTGCTGGGATAGCCTTGTTAAATCAAGGAGATAACCCCGATA
>JAFGMA010000310.1 GCA_016927835.1 Candidatus Zhuqueibacterota bacterium
GGTTAAGCACTGAAAAGATTGCTTCGGCAAAAAACGCCTCGCAATGACAGTAAAAAAATGTTCAATTTATGACCGTTTGCAGTATACTTCAGCTTTTTATCAAAAAATCAACATCGGCTAATAAAAATGCTAAAATTGAGCTTTCCCATCGTCTTTGCAATTTATGCCGTGTTCAGGAAATGGATCATCAGTTTGATATGATGTAAGAAGCATTTTGGATTTATACCTGTGAAATGCACGCTTCATGCGTCATCTGGCATAGCCGCCCGGGACACATCAATTGCTACAATTAAATCACCAGAGCATCAAGACGTTACAATTCACTCATTCCGATTCAACGAGGAGGAAAAATGAAATCGAGTTTTTTTCGGATATTAATCAGCTTTATGGTTTTGTGCACAACGGTTTTTAGTCAGGTTCCAGAGAATGGAAAAATGGTCACTATTAAAAAAATAGAAAAACGAGCGGACTCTTTTAAAGCGGCTGGCAAATCGGATGATAATCAACAACAGGCACAACCCGCGGATCGGGAAATTGTTTACATCGAACCCGGTACTACCCAAAATTTCGAGAAAATCATAACTGGCGGGGCAAATGTGTTTTCTTATGATTATGACGAAAACTGCCCTTCGGTCATGCAATTTCACGATAACGATGTTTATAAGGATTACCTGTACAGAATTCACGTCGAATTCGGGCTAGAAGTTCTGAGCAGCGCGCCGGCAAATCAGCAATATGATGTGGACATCACCTATTATTTTTACCAGGCAGATGGCGATCTGGAAAAAGAACGCACATACCTGTATAGCGTCATCACCAGTCCCCAGCCGGAAAACACGCCGCCAACTCTCACCAATCCGGTCGTATCACCTGATTTTGGTGAATTCGGCGATGTTTTCAGGTTCAGCATTACCTACACTGACGTTGATAACGATGCCCCGGGACAATATTATATTTTCCTGAACGATTATCCCCACGGCATCCCGATGTATTTCGGCGATGGCAGCTATCCCACCGGGAAAGAGTTTTACCTGGATTACACCGGCACTGAAAGCTCCTTGTTGGAAGCGGGAATGAATCACTATCATTTCGAGTTTATTGAATATCGTTCCGGCGGTTTCACGGTACGCGCGCCGGAATCCGGTCAATTCGATGGTCCGTTTATCATCGATCAGTCCGAAACCGTAACCGCACCGACCACGCCATCAGGACCTTCAAGCGGTATTGTGGGACAAACACTGACCTTCAGCACCGGCGGCGCCGTAAGCAACCAGGGGCATGCTGTAGAATACGAATTCGACTGGGGCGATGGCACGACTTCGGATTGGGGTTCGGCGACGCGGAGTCACTCTTTCAGCAGTTCCGGGACAAAAGCGATCAAAGCCCGCGCCAGATGCATCGAGCACCCTTATGCCGTATCCGACTGGTCAGGAACAAAATCGGTATCCATCGGCACCTACACACTTACGATTTCGGTCGATCCCTCCAATGGTGGCAGTGTAAGCAAAAATCCCGACAAAACCCAGTTTACGTACAATGAATCGGTTCAACTGACTGCCAACGCCAATTCATCTTATCGTTTCGATCATTGGGGTGGTGCACTCGGCGGAACCACCAATCCGCAAACACTGGTGATGAATGGCAATAAATCGGTGACAGCTTATTTTACACTTTCACAGGAAACTATCACGCAGCCCAATGCGCCTTCAGGTCCTTCGAGCGGTGTCATTGGTCAGTCATTGAGTTTCAGCACCGGTGGTTCTTCGAGCAGTCTCGGGCATGCGGTAGAATACCAATTCGATTGGGGCGATGGCAATTTCTCCGGGTGGGGTTCTGCCACGCAAAATCATGCCTATAGCGCTTCGGGTACAAAATATGTGAAAGCCCGCGCTCGATGTGCCACACACACATCGGCTGTATCCGCCTGGTCAAACACCAAATCCGTCTCCGTTTCATATTATACGCTGACAGTCTCAGCCAGTCCTTCCAGTGGCGGCAGCGTCAGCAAAAATCCGGACAAAACCCAATATGCCCATCTTGAACAGGTTCAACTGACCGCGAATTCAGCATCGGGCTACCTTTTTGATCACTGGAGCGGGGCAGTCAGTGGTTCATCGAATCCGGTGACGCTGACCATGGATGGCAACAAGACTGTAACCGCTTATTTTGTGCAATCGCAGGAAACCGTCACTCAACCGAATACGCCCACTGGTCCATCCGGCGGCAAAGTGGGACAAAGTCTCACATTCCAGACGGGTGGCTCATCGAGTACCCTGGGGCACGAGGTAGAGTATCAATTTGATTGGGGCGATGGAGCGCAATCCGGTTGGGGCGCTCGGACTCAAAGTCACGCGTATAGCATTGTGGGTACGAAATATATAAAAGCGCGTGCCCGATGCAAAACGCATACAAATATCATTTCCAATTGGTCGAGTTCCAAATCGGTGACAATCAGCTATTGCGCGTTGAGCATCAGCATAACGCCCGCGGGCGCTGGACTGGTTAACAAATCGCCCAGCAAAACAGGCTATACCTACAATGAATCGGTTACATTAACTGCGGTTCCTGCTGAAAACTATGAATTTCAGGCATGGAGCGGCTCGGTAAGCAGTTCTTCGAACCCGATCACGATTGTTATGGGGGCGGATAAAAATATCACCGCTAACTTTGAAAAGAAGACGGAATCGACAAACTTGCTCAAGAATCCGGACTTTGATGAAAACATGAACCACTGGTTTTGGCTCTATTTTGAAAATGCCCGATGCACCTGTACCATCGACAATAATTATAAGCTTTCAGGGGAAAAGTCATTTTACTGCTCGATTCAACAGGGTGGTACGTATGATTGGTACATTCAATTAAATCAATATATGCCTGTGGAAAAAGGCATTGCCTATTCGATACGCTTCAAGGCAAAGCTGGAAGGAATGTACAGCAAAGATATTCGTGTGGAATTTCAGGAGGATAATGATCCGTATGCGGTTTATGCCGAAAAAACAGTAAAATTGTATAATGATGTTTATGAATACGGGCCGTTTATCGTGCGCTCGAATGGTACGGATAACACCTCGCGCTTCAAAGTTTTTTTGGGTGGTGATGACAACGTAAAAATCTATCTGGATGATTTTGAGGTGCAGGAATACCCGGGTCCGTCGGAAGTCAGCGAAACGGCGGTGGATGTGCAATCTCCTGAAAAATTTATGCTGTATCAGAATTACCCTAATCCGTTTAATTCGACTACAGCCATAAGCTACTATTTGCCAGACGCATCACCCATTACATTATCTGTGTATGACGCCGGCGGATGCCTTGTGTCGGAGATTTTCAACGGTCGCAATGCGGCTGGCGTGCATACGCTCAACTGGGACGCGTCCGGGCAAGCCACGGGACTCTATTTCATCAAACTGCAGGCGGGCGCATTCAGCCAGACGCGGAAGTGCTTGTTTATCAAGTAAATTTTCCCGATGCAATTCCAGCCAATGGAATTGAGAACAATTAGAGCGCCGGAATCCTGGAGGCAAAACGGATTGATTCCGGCGCTTGTGTTTATAGAATAAACCAGAATGGAATAGTTCATTTTCCTGGCAGACAGTGATGTGTTTGCTATCAAACAAGTTTTCATTTGAACCGATAAGCAGATCGCCATTACCATCGCCATTTAAATCACCGGCGCAATGAAGATAAGCACCAAAATCGTTATAAGATTGTCCATGTTCAAGGATTGCATCTGCCTCTGCATCCATTGAATCCGCGCCGCAATAAATATAAGCCCGACCGGTCTCCTCGCCCAGCGCATCACTAAAAGGAGCGCCGATGATAATATCGTTATAGCCATCCCGATTTAAATCACCCGCGGGCGATAACGCTTTCCCGAACTGATCACCGGCGTTTTCAGCATCGAAGATGACGTCCGGAATTGAATCCATTTGGGTGCCGCCAAAATACAGATAGGCACGTCCGGCATTGTATCCGGGAAAATCGTATCCGTAAGCTCCGACAATTAAGTCATCAAATCCGTCTCCATTGACGTCACCGGCACCGGCAACGCTGTATCCGAATCCGTCGCGCTCGGTCTCCGCATTCAAAATTAAATCTGGCTGCAAATCCATTTCTGAATTACCGAAAAAAATCAGAACTTGCCTTCCGGTGCCGAAAACAATGTCATCATAGCCATCCCCATTCAAATCGCCGGTACCGGAGATGGTGTTCACTGAGGAGGGACCGATGTCGCCCTGAACCATGTCAATACGGTCTGGTCTGGTGGATAACCAGGGGTAGTGCGCGGAATTTGAACCATCTCCGCCATAAATTACATCCGGGAGATCATCCATCGGTGAACCGCCATAATAGATGTAAATCCGGGCTGTCCTGGATGCTAAACCATAATAGGGCGCGCAGACAAGGACATCGGCGAAGCCATCGCCATTGACATCACCGGCGGCTGAAATATCACCGCCGAATTGATCCCCTGCGTTTTCGCCAATTAAAATGATGTCCGGATCTTTTTCATCCGGAATGTGAGCAGCGCCGAAATAAATATAAACCTTGCCCACGGACTCACCGGCTTCATAGCGTGCTGCCCACGGCAATCCGATCGCCCAGTCGTCATAACCATCCCCATTCACATCACCGAGTACGGCTACTTCCTCACCCAGCATACTGCCGTTTCTGCCGGAAGGGGGAAGTCCTGTATCCAGCGTCAACAGCAGCTCGAACGCCGATCCCGCGGGCAACAGTTGGGAACAGAATATCAGAGAGACGAATGCCGCCTGAATCAAATTTTTAAGCATATTAACCTCCCAATGCGATATTTTCGACAAAGTCGATCCATCGGCATCCAGCGTATCCCTTCAACACCTATTGAAGAAGAATATAAAACTCTCATTTCGTGATTATTGCAGGTGGCTTGAATTCAAACGAAAAGGAATGTTGTATCCGCTTGAGATATGAGATTCAAATTTTTCCGAATTGACATTTGTCCGGGGATCAGCAATTCAATCCTTCCTTTGCCGGGAGAAGGCGTCATCTGTAATTTTTGCAGTAGTAGCAGGGGCAGTGAAGTTATATCAGGTGTTGGGCGAGCTTTATCCCCAGGGCTTGATCAAATCCCGGAAACCGCGTACTTCTTCCTCTTCATCCGGTTCCGATTGTTCATATTGTTTTAGCACCTCACGCAGTGCGGTACTCGACATCACTGCAATTGCAGAAAGGCTCAAAAAAAGAGCGAGCAATCCGCCGGTGAAAAGCCCAAGTGACAACCATGCCAGGCAATTGATAAGCAGGTAAATCGAGACCTTTAAATTATCCAGCATCAGGAAAAAGCTGTTGCGCAGGGTTGTTTTAATCGTTGCATCGATGGCGATGAGCACCGGGAAAACATAAGGCAAGAGCATGCAAAAGAAGATGAATAACCAGATCACCAGTCCGAAGATGAGCGAAAGAACAGCACTCGCAGCTCCACTGGCTCCTGCACTTCCCAACATATCCAGGTAGAAGCGAAGATTCACCAGCATGAGGATGAAAACGAAAATCAGGATCGCTGCCAGCGCAACACCGCGTTTCCAGAACGGCTGCCAGTGTCGCCAAAAGTCTTTCATTTCCACCTCTTCATAGCTCACCATTTTGCGGGAGGCTGCAAACAAACCGATAGCGGCGAATGGGATGCCGATGATGGTGAGACTCAATACAACTGTCATGAAATTCATCAGGAGCAGCCGACCCAGATTATCATAGGTATTCCAGAATGTTTTTTTCGAAATCAGCCTGATTTGCGCTTTGTGATATTTTTGAACTTTTTCCATATCAATTGAATCCTCAAGAACCCTTCTAATGTCGCGTACCGGTGTAAAATATGTCTGCTGAATCGCTAAACAGAAAATACTATCGCACACCCGGTCCGAATTGATGCTTTTTTTTACTGTGTCACTTTTATCACGCAATCGGCGAGGCTCTCGAATTGAATCTCGCATTTCACTCCGCAGCGATTTGCGCGGTCGGTCATGATAGCTGCAAAAAGGGAAATGAATTCGGCTTTGGTGAATTTTGGTTCATAATCTGCCAGGCGGATGATTTCCAGTTCCGGCATCGGTTTCAGCTCAATTTCAGCTTTGGCTGATGTCGCAATCGGCAGTTTGATATCGCTGCTGAATAGGTTATGATGCTGAATCGCATAAAACATTGCAAATTGCGCCGCACCATCGACGAACGGCAGCCACGAATCCATGAAGTAGGCGAATTGCTCTCCATCGAGAAAGAGCGCTTGTGCCGCTTGTTCGCCGGATGTTTTTTTCAAGCGGTGATACATGCGTGCCCAGTTGGCGATTTGCATTTCAAGCGTCTGCTGCCCCCGTTCTTTTTGATCCAGCTCCAGAATTTCAGAATAACTGCCGCGCGGTGCGCCATACAAGGGAATATGCAGATCCGTCATCCCTGAAATTTTCCATGCGCCATCTTCCTTTTTCAGCGTAAATACTTTGAGATTTTTTACTTGTGTCAAAATGACCTTTGCTTTGGCGCGCCCGTCTTTCAGCAGTTGAACGCGCTCCACTTCAGGGGCAAAAGGTTTGTTGAGTCGCTTATGGACCATCAAGGTGAGATTATAAAATTTAATGAATTTGGGGCAATCCTTTGCAGCCAGTTCAGTGCCAACTGCCGGATTTTGTTCATTGATACCGCGTTCGAATTTTTCGAATACTTCCCGAACCTGCATTTCATCGGTTGCCAGTTGTGATCGGATTGCATCCGGATTCAACACACAAACGGCGATCAGAAAAATCGTGAAAATCCAACGCTGCATTCTCTCCCTCCTTTTACTGTACCATTGCAGCCGGAACCTGACTCTGACAGCCAGGCTCCGGCATTCGGCAATCGTTTATGCTCCCCACGTGAATTCAGGAAATTGTTCATCAAGATAATTTTGAACCAATGGCAAATCAGACTTGCTGGTCATGTCGGGCACATGCGCCTTCAGGGGAATGGCTTTCATGGCGTGCGGGTGATCGCGAACCATGTTCAGCACCGCTGTGGGCAGCTCTTTTTCCAGGCGCACCGGATTCACCGGACAATCTCTCAGATAGGGATAAAATAAATCATAGCTGAATTTGAACAGGTTGAAGCTCACGCGTACCGTGCCATCGGCATTACGCGCTTTTTCGATATCCGCCGGTTTTGGCTTTTCCATGAAATCGATGAGGTAACCCTCGTCATCCACAATTGTGACGGATAAGCTGGACACGCGTTCCTTGCTGAAATTGAATCCGTCGCGATCGTAATTGATCCAGGCACCACTCCCCGGAAACTCACGCAGCAGTTTCAGCGCCTGTTTCGAATAATAATTATCGCTGTTGCACATACAGAAGGTTGAATGCGCCCACTCCGGGTACTGATCCAGCGCCTGGAACAAGGCATCGGCTGTGCCCCAGGGCTTTGTGCGTCCGGGCGGGACGGATTGAACCGCATAAGAAATATCCAATCCATGGTAATCATTGTGTTGATCGGCAGTGCCATAATACGCTCGGAAGCCGCCGGAATTTTCGCCGATTACCAGAATGAACTCCCTGAAGCCGGCTTGTTTCATATTATTCAGCAGATAATCGAGAAAAGGCAATTGTGCTTTGCCCAGCCGAATCAAACCCTTTGACGCTTCATTTGCCTGTTTCACCAGGTTTTGATCCAGATTTTCATCAGTTGCCGGTTTTTTCATACGAGATGAAATGCCTGCTGCCAAAATGACCATCTTTTCCGTCATGGTTAACTCCTCATAATTCCTTTAAAAGTGTTATTGCGTTTGTCGCCGGATTATTATCCGGGCGCTTTGCTGATGCATTCAATTGTACAAAAAATACGCTTCAATGTCAAGCAGAATGTGGTGGCGAGTTTTAAAGCTCATTTATTGGTTTATTACATGGTTTCGATGTCTGCTGGCTTCCCAAGCTGAAGTTTGGGAAGCAGAAACTGAGGCATTACCGGGGAGTGCGATGGCTCAGATATTTGCATTCAAATTACCCAGGATTGCAAAAATAAAAAAGCCACTGCGCAAAATGCAGTGGCTTTTTTCAATCAATAATGGAGCGGCGAAATTCCGTTCCGTTGCTATTTAAGCAAGGTCATTTGCTTCGAAATCTGGAAATTGCCGAATTTCAACACATAAAGGTATCTGCCGCTGGCGATACGGAAGCCATTATTATCAATAGCATCCCAGGTGACTTTGTGTCTGCCTCGCAGCTTAATTTCATCATTCACCAGGATTTTTACTTCCTGTCCCAGCATGTTGTAAATTTTCAAGCTGATTTTTTTATCGACAGGCAGATAATACTCAATCGTTGTAGTGGGATTGAATGGATTGGGGAAGTTTTGTTCCAGTTTATAATCATGTGGCGCAATGACCGTCCAGGCTTCTCGTTTGATACCTGTTGCTGTAGCCTCCAGCACTTTAATCACCGGTTTCAGTGAATCGGTGACGGTTCCCACTGCACAAACCAATTCCATCTTGCCGTCGCCATCGAGGTCAACTTTCGGGGCAGCAACATCAAAGACATCACCCGACTTTTGGGTTGTATCTTCGTGGATGTTGCTAAAAGCATATTGAGACGGATCAGTTACATCACCGCCTGAGAATTCCAACTGGAAGACACCTCTGCCAGCGCCAGCCGCATATAAATTGGGTTTTCCGTTTCCATCAACATCGCCCGCGTCCATACCAAGTGCACCGATTAAAGGTAATTGTGTAGAAATAACCGAAACGTTGTCGAGGCTGAAGTTGACAACATCGGTCAATCCCGAAAAGCACAGCACCCAACCAACATAGTAGGCGTCCAAAAATGCCTCATCCGTGCCATCGCCATCCATGTCCATTACTGCGCCTTTGATGATACAGACGTCGTCGGAACTTGTTCTATTCCGGATGTACATATAAGCCTCGCTCAAGATTTCGCCCACCATTACCGGGCTGCTTTCGACGTACGTATCGGGACCGGTTGCTTCCAGCATGAATACCGTCATATTGTTCCATGCCTGGCACAAAATATCGGTATATTCATCGCCATCGAAATTTCCAGCCATCATATTAATGGGGCTGCCGCCTCCATGACTGCCATCACGGGCGTGAATCTTAAGCTCTTCATTGAACGTATAGAAGCCGGATTCAAAATTTCCGGTAACTGAAAGAATAACATAAAAATCTTCAGCATTTGCCCCGTTGTTGGCTATCAGAAGTTCCTGTGCGCCGTCTTTATCGACGTCGAGTACTTCGAACTGCTCGATGACCCACCTGGGATCGGTCGCTGCTACAACTTCCGGATCCTGGTAGGAAGCGATTGCTTCCGTTCCGTAATTATCGCTGCCCTGCACACCATCCCATTGAAAAATGTATATTCCGGCGCCATCATCAAGAGAGCGACCCAGGTTGGCGATAATCTCACCTTTGCCGTCACCATCTAAATCGCCTGTTTCTACGCGACGAAAGGGATACGCATAATTCGATCCCATCCGCGGTGATACCCAGACTTGCTCCATGGTGTTATTGTCTGTCACTTCATAGACGACTATCTGACCAGTGTTAAGATACGAGGGGGCAATAATTTCATAATGCCCGTCTTGATCAAGGTCGCTGCCAACGCAAACGCTGCGCGCATCGCCCCATAAGCTGTCATCCGGAGCATCAGCCATCGCCAGCGGCCAATCTTGCATTTCGACATAAGGCTTGCCGGTCCATTTTTCCATTGCCCATGCTCTGTTATGGATAAGGTATAAATTGCCCTTTTCGTCAGTATCCGCATCCATCAGACTGGTATAGCCAGCAGATTTACCGGTAGCGTTATTGTACGAACCAGTACCACTATATTGCTCGGTCATTTTGAACATCCATTCGGCATTGTTAATAACGTCCAATGTAATGCCGGTGAACGGATCTGCGACGAAGGTGTTGCCGAACTCATAGGTGGTTAACCAGAGATGATCCTGGCAGATATACAGTCGGGGTGGATTTACGCTCTCATCAAGCGCCATGCCAACAGCTAACGAATCGGCACTGAAATTGAATCGTTCATCCAGTACATAACCCGATGTCGGATCACCCACATACCTCAATACATCGCCGGATTCGTATTCAGAGACATAGAAGAAGCTACCGCTTTTAGCTACTGCAAATCCGTGATAAATCCCATCCGGAAGGTCTACTGTAGCGATCGGTGCATCATTATGCGATGTAGCCCAGGTGCCGGTTGTGATCGCGTCGTAGATTCTGACATCTTCAGTCGTTCCAATCAGCGTATCGCCAACAACGAAAACTTTCCCATTTTCTATTACATCAATTCCATAAAGCCCTTTGGCACCGGTTTCCATTCTGAAGTCGACAGTGACTGCATTGGAATCGTTTACATCAAAAACCAGGATATTGTGGTTCTCATCGTTGTTTGCGACATACGCATACCCGTTGGTATCGATTGCTACCTGGTACGCCAAATTTATAGGAACGACATCAAAGCCACCAGCGCCAACCCATTCTGTGACGAGTTGACCTCTTCCGTTCACAGAATCCGCCTCAGTCCATTTTTGGAGACCATATCGGAGTGAGGACTGGCGATTTACAACCATGACAAAATTATTATTGCTCAGTACTGCAATGCCAGTGATTCTATTGGATGCATCATTACCCGTATTCTCAGAGTTCGAGTAAAGCGCCTCATATTGGCTGAATACATTACTTGACAATAATAAGAGCCCAACAAATAATAGAACTGTAACGGTACGTTTCATTGATTCCTCCATACAATTAAAATTTAATTAATAAGTTGATACCAATTAACTCGCTCAACCAAAATACATGCTTCATTCAATCATCAACTGGTTCAGCGTATTAATATTTCAGCAAATTAAAGGTTCACCTCCTTTTAATCATTTGGTTAATAAATTTTTAAATTGATAATATTCAAAGAGGTAGTCCGAAATTTTAATTAGAACATAAGCTAAAAAATAAATTGGATAATGTCAAGTGAAAAATTTTAAAAACGAATCGCTCGGATATTGGAAAGACGTTATTTACGAATGAATGAAAACCTGGAGAGCATCCTTTGCACATCGCGGCTCCGATGTGATGCGTGCGGCGCATAAAAGGCACAGCGCTTCTGATCTCCCACAAATCTCAATACGTCCGCAAATCCGCAACGGAAGTATCCTTCCCAAACGATAAATACGCAATGATGAAGGATTGACATATTCCTGATGGTGTTTAGCGCCTATGCGAAAACCCGCCTTGTCATTCCCGAGGCGAAATAGCCTTTCAAAGGTTCGGAACCTTCGAGAGGTTAAGGTGTGCTGCCAATAACTGAACCATTGCTCAGGGTTAAAAAATGCTCTTGACAAACTGTTTAAAAATTTATATATTGAAAAATCAAAATAAGTTAAGAAATTGTTATGATAAAAAGGAGGACCAATTTTGAGAGTAAAATTGCTGTCAATTTTGAATATTCTGATATTTTTTCTGGTAATTTTATTCAATACACAAGTTGATGCAGGCACGCACGGAAAAATATCAGGCATTGTCAAGGATGCTTCCACAGGAGAGCCGCTTCCGGGGGCAAATGTAATTATCGCCGAAACCTCGCTGGGCGCGGCAACAGATTTAAACGGACGCTATTTCATCCTCAATGTTCCAGCCGGTGTCTATTCGCTTACGGCGAGGATGATGGGCTACACGTCTGCGACATATTCAAACGTGAAGGTGTCGGTCGATCTCACTACGAATATTGAATTCAATTTGAACTCTGAAGTGCTGGATCTGGGAGAGGGCATCGAAATTGTAGCAGAGCGACCGTTGATTCGAAAAGACATAACTTCGAGCCAGGCATATATTTCGGCGGAGGAGATCAAGGAACTGCCCGTGGAAAATGTCAATGATGTTCTGAAGCTTCAGGCGGGAGTTAACCTCGATGCTGATGGTGGAACGCATATTCGCGGCGGACGCACAAACGAAATTCTTTACGTCGTAGATGGCATACCCGTGAACGATCGATTCGTCGGCGGCATGGACAATGTCTATGTGCCTGCAAGGGCGATTGAGGAAATGGTTGCGACTTCTGGCACATACAATGCGGAGTATGGCGATGCAATGTCTGGTGTGGTAAACATTGTAACCAAAGAAGGCTCGAGAGTTTACGAAGGCAGGTTCTCGACATATATCGGCGACTACGTCAGCGATCGTACGGATGTTTTCGCCGATATCGATGATCTCGATGTCTTGAATAATAAGAATTTCGAAGCCTCCTTCAGCGGACCTGTTCCGGGCTTTCAAAATAAATTTTCCTTCTATGCCTCCGGACGCATCGAAGACGAGGGCGGCTACCTTTACGGATACCGGATGTATAACAGAATCCCAGTTCGCGATTCGCTGACCAAAGAGATTCTGCCATCCGGTGACATGTCCCGCGTTAGCATGAATCCCTCTGAAAGATTGAGCGGGCAAATGAAACTAACCTATCATCTGCATGAAAATTTTAAGCTGAGTATCGGGGCGATTCTCACCAGCCGTGACTATCAGCTATACAGCCATCGCTATAAATATCTTCCGGATCACATTTACAGCCGCGAAAGAAGAAGCAATCGGGTTCATCTGGAATTGACACATATAATTAATTCCCGCACGTTCCATACGTTAAAGCTTTCTCGCCTCTATCAAGAGTATTTCTATTACCAATTCAAAGACCCAAATGATCCCCGATATTACACTCCCGAAGCCGCATTCAGCTATGTCACCAGCGGATTCTGGAATAACGCTTATACGAATTACGGTTGGGAAAAACAACGATCCACGTTGCTTTATGGGCGTTGGGATATAACGAGCCAGATAACCGATGTCCATCTTGTGAAAATGGGAATTGAAGCCAGCAGTGAGGAAATGTACGATTTTTATCAGGAACCTAACGTGTTGCTGGATCCGAATGTTACGGCTCGAACAAGGCTTTTTGCCAAGAACGTCATGGATTACAATCCGGTCAAGATTTCGAGCTATATTCAGGACAAAATTGAATTGAAAGAATTGGTAGTCAACCTGGGATTGCGATTCGATTATTTTGATCCTGATAAACAGATCATTGTCGATTCGCATAATCCTGAATTTGGTCCGAAAGAAGATGCCAGCGTACACTGGCGATTCAGTCCACGCCTGGGGCTCGCGCATCCGATCTCTGATAAAGCCTATTTATATTTTTCGTATGCTCATTTTTTCCAAATCCCGGATTACAAATACCTGTATAACAATCCGGAGTTCGAGATACAGAGCAATTCGAAAGTGGCGTCAGACCTGGAACCCGAGAAAAGCGTTTGTTATGAGGTTGGCTACTCGCAGCAGCTTGGTGACAATTTTGCGTTGCATGGCACGGTGTTCTATAAAAATATATCCAATCTCCTGGCGATCAAACAATACGAACTGGGCTATGGTTCGAGCGAGTACTATTATCAATTTATTAACAGCGACTATGGCAATGTACGCGGCTTCACAATCTCCATGAACCAGCGTATGGTAAACAACGTGGCGGCTTCACTGGATTATACCTATCAAATAGCCGAAGGCAATGCATCGGAACCGGATGCAGTGTATACCGATATAACAGGGAACCTTCCGAGAGTACCTGAGCGGGAGGTGGTTTACCTGGATTGGGATCAAAGGCACGCGCTTACAGGAAATGTATTATTCGGAGTTCCGAACAATTGGACCCTGAGTCTTATCGGCAGATATTACAGCGGCTATCCTTACACACCAACCGATATCAAAGGGAAAAGGACTGCCGGAGAAAATAGTGAAAGAAAACCAGCTTACCTGACGTTTGATTTACATGCCAATAAAACAATCTCGATTGGGAAGCTGAAATTCGATATTTTTGTGAAGGTGTATAACCTTTTTGATCAGTTGAATGAATTAAAAGTTTATACCAGTACCGGGCGTGCAACTTATAGCCTGAATCCGGAACCGTATCTGGATGATGCCGAATTCCATAAAGATTATATCAATCACCCTGACTATTACAGCGAACCGCGATTGGTTTTGACCGGGCTGGCGATTGAATTTTAGGCGGTCGGATAAAATAAGTTGCCCGATTAAGTTTCTTGAGCTGCTATTTATCAAGAATATCTTTAGGCAAAATGTCCAGATTATTTTATCCCACTTCCTTAATATAGAAGGAGAGTCACTTCAATGAAATTAAATAAATTTGTATTTCTGTTATTTGCAATCGTCATTTTGTTCGGATTCATGCCGTTGAATGAATTATTTTCCGGTGAACACGGGCAAAAGTACACGAATTATAATTCGCCTCCCCTGGCAAAGCCGATGGGGCATGCAGAGCGAAAAAGCGGGTATCATGCCGGGAATAAAATACGATGCTTATTCACCAACTTCGGTTCGATCGGACGCTATGCGCCCGGTCGTATTGAATGGCCCGCTTATAGCGGACATGAGTACGGCTATGAGTTTGGTCCGCTCATCGTCGCCGAAATTGCCCTTGACCGCAATGGTGTAATGGACACGGTTCACGTAGCCGTGGAAGGAATTCAGGATGGGGGGGATGACGATTTTGAGCCCCTGTCAGGCTATGCCGCGCCGGCACCTAACACCAGCCCTGCGCTGTGGAGTGATCCCGCTACCTGGGGGTTCGATTGGACTTCGTGGCCCGGACAATTTGGAGAAGGGGTGGTCACCGCGGATGAAGAAAGCTTTTTCATTATGAATGATCAGGATGAGGATGGTACCGGGCACGGGAACACCACACCCCGTCACGATTACTATCCGGAAGATCCGGTTGTCCAGGGTTTGAATATACAGGTAGAATCACGCGGATATCAATGGGCTGCTGCGGTTGCCGAAGATATCATTTTCTTCGTTTATGAAGTTACCAACAAGGGTACCAAACCCCTGGAAAAGGTAGCCGCCGGATATTTCTGCGATCTGGACGTTGGCGGTTATCCCGATTACGCGGATGACGGTGCAGATTTCGACTCAGTCGCCAACCTGGTGTATAGCTGGGATACAGACAACAAAAGCGTAAATTTCCCTTCTGGTGAAGATATTGGGTGGGTCGGTTTCAAATTCCTGGAGACACCCGCGGTCGATAATGATAATGTTGACAACGATAATGACGGGATGACCGATGAATCCCAATTCAATGGGATTGATGATGATGGCGACTGGCAGGCGACCGATGAGGAAGCAGCGACAGATCCCAACGATCTCGATGGGCTTGGGGACGATGTCGGGCGCGACGGGATACCCGGTTCCGGAGATGAGGGCGAAGGCGATGGTGTCCCTACCGTTGGCGAACCGGATTTTGAGACCGAAGACCTGGATGAGGCTGACCAGTTGGGATTAACCAGCATGCGTGCGTATGATTACAACAGCGATTATAGCGCTGGTAACGATAGTACGATGTGGATTGCAATGCAGCCGGGAAATTTCTCCCACGATTTCCCGGTGGGCGATAATATTTTCGTTTTTGGTTCAGGCTATTTTCGTCTCGAACCGGGGCAGAGTCAGAAATTTTCGATTGCGATTGTGGTTGGTGCAGATAGCGCCGACATGCGCTATAACGCAGACATAGCCCAGAAAATCTACGAATTGGGCTATAAATTCACCAAAGCACCGCTGCCGCCGAAAATAACCGCCGTGCCGGATGATGGTAAGGTGACTTTATATTGGGATCATACAGCCGAAAAATCTGTGGATCCCGTCCTGGGGCAGGATTTCGAAGGCTACACAGTATATCGGAGCACTGATAAAGGCGCAACCTGGGGAACGCCGATTACGGATAATTTGGGACGCCAGGCTTTATGGGAGCCCATCGCACAATACGATCTGAAAAATGGCATTAAAGGTCCGCATGCACTCGATACATCGGGAAAAGCCGGAGGCAGCGGCGAAGGCACCGGCATCCATTTCTATATGGGAAATGATACAGGTCTCAGGCATTCGTATGTCGATCGTAATGTGACAAACGGTGTCAAATACTATTATGCTGTCTGTTCGTATGATCGCGGTGATCCTGTGGCTGGCATCGCGCCGTCAGAGTGCGGCAAAGCTATTAAAAATCCGGATAATATCACCGAGAATAATGTTGTAAGTGTTGTACCGAATGCAGCGCCGGCGGGCTATAATTCGCCTGAAATTGAAGCGTTCAACCAAATCAATTCGCGGTCCCATGCGGTTGTAAAAGTCGAAACGGTTGATCCTGTGAAGATTAAAACAACCGAATATGAAATACGCTTTACTGTGCCAACCGCAGAAAATCCCCTGAAAACGTATACCGTAAGCGATAAAACGGCAAATACGAACGTGATTGAAGAAAGCAGCTATCTGGCGGGAGAAGAAGTCTTTTTTGATGGATTGCGCCTTACGGTTGACGACGTGGATGAAATCGCACCCGATAAGGAACTGAGCCGCTGGACTTTGGGCGATTGCAATTATGAAGTTAAAGTCATTTTGCAGGGATCTGATACACCTTCACCCGGTGATGATGGGGTTGCCTACCCGGCTGATTATGAAATTCGCTTTTTCGAGCAGATCGTCGATACATCTGACCTTCTCAATAAGCAACCTGTTAAATTCCAGGTCTGGAATATCACTCATAATGAACGCGTATTGTTCGTTTTTTATGATAATGATAAATCCAATAATCCGGATACTTACCTCACACCCGGCGACCAGATTCTGCCCATATTGATGCTGGATGGCAAAGCAAAAGGCACCTGGAAGATGACATTTACGGCTCCCGCCGATACGAACGTTGTGCCCATTGCACCTGTTGCAGGCGATGTTTTTTATCTGGATGTAGCCGAACCATTGACCGAAAATGATGTCTACACGGTGAAAACCAAAGCTACCAGATTCGCCTCGGTAACAGAAGTGGATATAAGCAAGATCAAAGTAGTGCCCAATCCGTACGTGAGTGCGAACAAATGGGAACAAGGTTTACCCGGGCTAACCACCGGCAGGTCAGAGCGCAGAATAGATTTTATCCATCTACCGCAAAAATGCACGATCAGAATCTATACCACTTACGGCGAATTGGTTAAAACCATCGACCATGAAAGTACCATGCTGGATGGCTCGGCATCGTGGAATCTGTTGTCCAAAGACGATCGGGAAATTGCGTTTGGTGTATATATCTATCATGTGGAAATACCCGGGGGATCTACAAAGATCGATAAATTCGCGATTATTAAATAAAGCCTGTCGGTTTTTGTCATTCCCGCACGTTTTAAGAGGCGCGCCGCCCGGCGGGGTGCCGCTCACGGGAATCCACCAACCCTCTTTTATGAATGGATTCCCGTGAGGCACCCCGATCAACGGACCTCGGGGATGACGCGGACGGCAAGTCAAGGAGGATTCCCGGATAGGCTCTAAATACGGCTGAATTGTAACTCTAATTTTCTGCTTCGCAGCTTGCTTGGACGTAGTTATTCAACGGAGGCTATTTAAAAATGAAAAAATATATTATCCTGATTTTGAGTTTAGGATTATTAGCGACTGCTAATAGTTATGCTGCCTCAAAAGTAGCAACGACAGCGGCTCAATTCCTGAAAATTGAAATCGGCGCTCGCGGACTCGCAATGGGCGGTGCCTATGTTGCCACAGCCGATGATGCCACAGCTACCTTCTGGAATCCTGCCGGACTCGCTCGTTTACAATCAAGGGAAGTTGCGGTATCGCATGCCGAATGGCTCGCCGACATGAATGTAGCGTATGGCAGCATTGTGGTTCCTTTTGGAGGGCAGACAGTGGGGCTGTCTATGACCGTATTGGATTATGGCGAATGGGAGATGACAACCATCGATGAACCAGAAGGCACCGGCGAGCGTTTTGGAGCACAAGACCTCGCGCTAGGTTTGAGCTATGCGCGTTCGCTCACCGATCGCTTCTCTTTTGGTGCAAACGTGAAATACATTAACCAGCGAATCTCGCATAGCAATGCATCGGCGATTGCGTTTGATATTGGTACGCTGTTCATAACCCAACTAAAAGGTTTGCGAATAGGCATGTGTTTTTCAAATTTTGGCAACAAAATGTCAATGCAGGGAAGAGACTCACAAGTTCTTTATGATGTGGCACCTGATCTTGAAGGCAACGATGAGCGTATTAATGCTCATCTCGAAACCGATGAATGGGACTTGCCGCTTTCTTTTCGGGTTGGCGTCGCAATGGATGTGATTGATAATAGCTATTCAAAATTAATCCTGGCTTTGGATACGGTGGCTCCTAATGATAACCTTGAATATGTGAATGCCGGTTTTGAATATGGGCTGAGAAAGCTTCTCTTCTTGCGCGCAGGATATAAGTCGCTGTTTCGACAGGACAGTGAAGATGGATTAACGCTGGGAACAGGCATCCGATACGCAATTAACCGGCAAATGAAAATCAGGTTCGATTATGCTTATGCTGATTTTGGGCGACTCGATTATATTCAACGATTCAGTGTGGCGTTTAGTTTTTAACCGGGATTTAAGGCTCCAACCTCCTGCGCGATTCAGGCTGATGTTTGGCGTCACCTGAAAAACGTCGGATACAATCGATAGCAATCTGATGAATCAAAACCGGTTGACAAGCTTCAATGCAGCACCTTGCCCCTGATTCCCGCTGCAAGTGCCAGAGATTTGGGGTGCGAACCGTTGAATCATCCCGGTCAATTTTCCTGATATTTTTGTTTACACTGGATGTAATATTCCTGTATGCCTCCGGCTACACTCCCCGCCATTGGCTGACACGAGAAAAATATCAAACGCCTTGCATTTTTGTGAATATTTGTGCTTCTAAAGGATGAAGATGCAACATAACACGGTCATCGTGAAAGATGTATGAGCGTAGCAATTTCTTTTTGGGGCTATAAAGTTTAATCATGTTCATACTATATATAGTATTTGTATCTGAAAGAAAAATCCCATATTATTAATAAGCGATGTCATTACGAGTGACGATAGAATCGAAGCAATATGATGTTTTATTGCCACTTACATAGGGATACCATTATCGCTTTGCTCCTCGCAATGATGGAAAAGGCCTAATTTTTGTTGATTTCGTCTACGTACTATATATAGTGGCTACATGAGTAAGCTTTATACCCCCATTTCTTTTTTCATTCGCGAAGATTGCGCTGAATCCCTGTTTTTCAATGCATAAGCTCTACGGAGGAAATTCTTCGATGGCATTCAAGCGTACTTTTTTTCAATTTTCATCAGCTCAGCGGCGCGTTATTACGATGGGAATCTTGTTATTAAGTATCGTGTTGGTGAGCATTATTTTCCGAGAACTGGGATCTATTCTGAAACCGTTCTTCATCGCTATCTTTTTATGCTACCTGATGCAGCCCGGTGTATCATATCTCGCCAGTAAGCGCATCCCGCTCGCGTTTTGCTATCTGATCATGGTTTTCATCTTCCTGGGAATTATCTATCTGTTAGGCATACTTATTTATGCTAACCTTCAAAATTTCCTGGATGATTTTCCGACTTACGAGAAAAGAATAACGGGCTTCATCAGCAACATTTTGGTGCGATTGCATGTCATTGGTTCTGCAGAGGAATTCAGGCTGCGCGACTTGTCTTTCTTGAAGCTGATTCCTTCGGGATCGATCACGTCTTTCGTTAAGGACTCGTTGGGATCTTTTGTCAGCTTGTTGGGAAATTCAACCGTGGTCATCTTTTTCGTGCTGTTTCTGATTGTAGAGGCACAGGTCTTTGAAAAACGTATTTTTGAAGCTTATGGCGAAAAGCGAGCCACTGAAATTATGGAAGTGGTATCCGGTATCAATAGCAGCATTCGCAAATATATCATAGTGAAAATTACGATAAGCTTTTTCACCGCCATAATCGCCACCAGCGTCATGGCTATTTTTGGACTTAAATTCTTTGTTCTTTTTGGCATCCTCACATTCATTTTCAACTTCATTCCGTATATCGGCTCGATCATCGCTACGATCCTGCCGATTCTGATGGCACTGCTGCAATTCCACTCGCCCTGGACCGCCTTGTGGATTGGCTTGTTGCTAATCGGGACGCAGAATATCATGGGAAGCATTGTCGAACCCAAGATTACCGGCGACCAATTAGACCTCAGTCCCCTGGTGGTACTCATTTCGCTGTGGTTCTGGGGATGGCTCTGGGGCGTTGTCGGGATGATCCTGTCAATCCCAATCATGGCTGCCCTCAAAATTATTTTCGAACACATTGAAGCCACAAAATCAACCTCGATTATGATGAGTAAAATCTGATATAGAAAATATACGCATTAAAATTGTGCCCCGCTATTTGCCTGAAAAACGTTCAACGATGTAACTACAAGAGCGATCATTTGCTGCTGGTGCTGGTTTGTTCGTGACTTATCATCCTGAATCTTATATCGAAAGGAGAGAAGGAAATGAAAGCATTATTTTGGAGAATCCTTTTGTTGATCATGCTGATTCAAATTCCGGTCCAGGCAATTGAAACCGGGCGGTTTATGATCTATCCCGATATCTGTGGCGATAAAATCATTTTCACGTACGAGGACGATCTCTGGTTAACTTCACTGGATAATGGCATTGCAGTGCGCATTACGACCTATCCGGGCAATGAATACGCCGCAAAATTTTCACCCGATGGCAAATGGATCGCTTTTACCGGTTCGTACCAGGGAAATACGGATGTTTACCTGATTCCTGCAGAGGGAGGAACCCCGACTCGAATAACCTATTTGCCAAATTCAGCCAGAACCGTCGGCTGGACACCTGACAGCAAAAGTATCGTATTCAGCAGCTTCTATGATGTCCCACCGGCGTCGCGTGATCCAAAGCTTTTCAAAGTGTCGATTGATGGCGATATGCCCGAATCCCTGCCGGTGGATCGGGGTGTTTCGTGCAGCTTTTCGTCTGACGGCGGGAAAATGCTGTACGTGCGCCGCGGACGCGAAGACTACTACTGGAAGCGATACAAAGGCGGGCGCTATCCCGATATCTGGATGACCGATTTCAAAACCGGCACATTCACCCCCATGACAACCTATGTTGGAAAAAATGCCTATCCTATATGGATCGGCGATACAATGTTCTTTTTATCGGACAGGGGCGATAATGGGATTTCAAATATCTATGCGTACGATTTGGTTTCCAAAGCGATAACGGCGGTGACGACTTTTTCAGATTTCGATGTGATGACACCATCGTCCGACGGAAGCCGCATTATTTTCATGTATAACGGATTTATACATGTATTTGATCCGAAAAGCTCAACCACGGAAAAAATTACCGTGCAGCTTCACACCGATAACTGGAAAGTGCAGCCGCGATGGATCAATCCGAAAGAATATATACATGATTTCGATATTGGCAATGCCGGCAAAAATGCAGTGTTGACGGCGCGCGGTGACATCTTCCGGCTGGCAATCAAAACCGATGATGATGAAAATGTGACAACTCCTGTAAATTTATCTCAAACATCGGGATCGCGGGAACGCTATGCCCGGCTGTCGCCCGATGGCAAAACCGTGGCTTTCTTCTCCGATCGCTCCGGGGAATACCAGCTTTATACGGTAGACATCAGCGGCGGATTCTGGACGCAATTGACTGAAAACCTGAATTGCACCGTATACCAGTTGCAATGGTCGCCGGATAGTAAAAAGATCCTGTTCGGCAATAAAAAATTCGAGCTGTTTTACATCGACATCGAAAAGAAAAAGCTCAAAAAAATCGATGAATCAAACACCCTAGATAATGATGAATTTACATGGGAAATAAGCGATTACGCCTGGTCGCCTGACAGCCGTTGGGTCGCCTATTCCTTCACTTGTGAAAATCGCAACAATGCGATCTATCTCTATGATACGCAGCAAAATCAGAGAGTCAGGCTGACGGGTGACTTCTACGATAATCTCAATCCTCGCTGGGATGCCGATGGTGGGTATTTATATTTTCTCTCCAATCGCAACTACGAGATCAGCATGGATCTATTCGAAGATAATCACATTGTCTGGAATCCGACAAAGGTGATGGCGGTGCTGTTGCGCAAAGGCGATACCCCACCGTTTGCTGATGCGGCAACCGATGATGATGAAAACGACTCGGAAAAGGAGCATCGCAAAGAGGATGAGGCGCAGAAATTCCGGGTCAATATTGACGGCATTCAGGAGCGAATTTACCCGCTGCCCATCGAGCCGGGCAATTACTTCCATCTCAAGGCGGGAAAAGGTGCTATCGGATGGTCATCTGTCGAACGGTTCTCAGAAGATGAATATGAAGAATTTTTCAACCCAGGCGGCAAAGATAAATGGGAGTTCAAAATTTTTTCGATGGAAAACAAAGAGACCGTAAACTTGAAACAGAAGATTTCCGAGGCGCAGGTCTCAATCAACGGTGAGCAGCTCATTTTAAAGAAGCAATCCAAAATCTATACGACGACGTTCAAAAAAGCGTTTAAATCGAAAAAATTAGGAAAGGAACTGAACCTTTCCGGGATGGCGTACTATGTGGAGCCATACAAAGAATGGAATCAAATATTCAGCGATGCGTGGCGCTGGTACCGGGATTTTTTCTATGATAAAAATATGCATGGGCGCGATTGGAAAAAAATGGGTGAAACCTATCGCGCGTACCTGAAAGACATCAAATCTCGCGATCAATTGAATTGGGTGCTTTCACAGATGGTTGGCGAACTCTGCGTTTCGCATACGTACATCTGGGGCGGCGATGACGGACCCGAAACCAGGATCTCCCATCCAAAATCTGTCGCGTCGCTGGGCGTGGATTGGGCTGCGGATGAAAAAACAGGACTGTACCGCTTTGAAAAAATTTACGGTCCCACCCCGTATTTCACCGATATAAAAACCCCACTTTGCCGACCCGATATCGAGCTGAAGGAAGGTGATTATCTGTTAGCGATCAACGGTCAGAAAATCAAAGCACCTGCAAATATTTACAAGCTGCTGCAAGTGACGAAAAATGAAGCCTTTCAAATTACGGTCAATGACAAACCGGTGATGGAGGGCGCAAAAACCTATAAAGTCAAACCCATCCGTTCTGAGCGCGCGGCTCGTTATGCGCGGTGGGTGAGCGATAATATCGAGACCGTTTTGAAGGAAACCAATGGCGATGTGGGGTACATGCACATCACAGCCATGGGCGGCAACGGCATTATGCAATTCGATAAATTTTGGCGCGCTTTCCGATATAAAAAAGGACTCATCATCGATGTGCGCGGCAACGGTGGCGGGTGGACTGAATATTTCATGATCGACAAACTGGAGCGCCGGCAAATTGCCTACGATGTGCTGCAGGGGATGGAGCCCTACCGATATCCCAATCCGGCATCGAGCGCGCATTTTGTCATCATTTCCAATGAAAATAATGGTTCCGATGGCGAAGCCTTTGTCGAGCATTTCAAAGCGCGCAAACTGGGTACTGTGGTTGGCGTACCCTCATGGGGTGGGTTGGTTGGCATCATTAACGGTCAGAAAACCATTGACAACGGAACCGTACACCAATCGAATAACGCATTTTATGGTGAAGAGGGCAAATGGCTGGTGGAAAATCATGGCGCGGATCCGGATATTTATCAGGATAATGATCCGGCGTCGGTGATTGCCGGAAAAGATTTGCAGCTTCAGAAAGCCATCGAAGTCGCATTGAAAAAAATCAAGGAAGATCCGTTTGTTTTTCCGGCGGTTCCGGATTATCCCCGGAAGTAAGTGATTTGCAGACGGCATGCTGCCGGAGAAAAGCCGTTATCTCTTTGTAAGGGCAGCATGCAGCTTCAAAAATAAAGCGATGCTCAAAAATTTTTTCCTGTTCTTTAATCATAATTGAGTCCACTCTAAAAAGAGCCAAACCACGAATTTCACTAATTTTTACTAATTGATTTTATTGAACCTGATTTGTCCAAATTGGTGTTTATTTGTGTAACTAGAGCGTGTCCGAAAACTCGAAAAATTGTCATTGCGAGGCGTTTTTTGCCGGGGGCGCCCAGCCGAAGCAATCCCCTAATAAGACAGCTGAGATTGCTTCGTCGCAAAAAACGCTCCTCGCAATGACAGCTCAAAGGTAGTTCTCGGAAAGACACTAACTAGTGGTTTTTAGAATTGGCTCATAATTATAACATTTAAAAAATATTATACATTGCAATTTTAAAGTGACTGAAGTGCCTGAAGTGAACGATGGTATAATTAATTGTTAAGGCACTTTATACTTTAGTCACTTTAGTTCACTTTCATCTAAGCCTGCCTACCCCTTCACCGCACCCAATTGAATGCCGCGAACCAGGAATTTTTGAGTCACAACGAACAGGATGATCAGCGGGATAATATTCATTACGCTTGCCGCCATCAGCAAATTGGTCTGGCGCATGTAGATGCTATCGAAATAGAGCATCCCGATTGGCAGCGTGCGCAGGTGTTCGCTTTTCACCAGGATCAGGGGCCAGAAAAAACTGCCGTAATTGCCCATGAACGTGAAAATGGATAGCGTGATCAATCCGGGTCGGGACAGCGGCAGGATGACATCCCAGAAAACGCGCCAGTGACTTGCGCCATCGAGCGCCGCAGCTTCATCGAGTGAGGGCGGAATCGTCAGCATGAATTGGCGCAATAAAAACGTGCCGAACGCGGAAAACGCCGCCGGTACAATGAGTCCCAAATAGGAATCGAGCAGTTGCAATTTTACCATGATCGTGTAATTGGGGATCATCGTCACCAATCCGGGTACCATCAACGTTGCCAGGTACAGACGAAACACGATATCTCTGCCGCGCCATCTCAACCGGGCGAAAGCAAACGCTGCCATTGCACTGGTCAGGCATTGCAAAAAGGTTACCCAGGCTGCCACAAAAAAGCTGTTGAAATAATACCTGGCAAAAGGGATATGCCTGAAGACTTCCGGATAATTTTCCGGGTGCCATTCGGACGGCAGCGGATTTAATTGCTCAACCTCGTGCAGCGGCTTGAAGCTGGTCAGAACCATCCAGAGAAAGGGCGCTAACGTAGTCAACGCCAGAAAAATCAGGAAGACATGACTTAATACGCGCCGCTTCCTCTTGCCCGATTCATTTTTTTTCATTGCAATCACGTTTTTTGGATTGAAAAATTATTAATACCCAGGTATCGTTCAATATATAAAAATGGCTACGTATAAAATTGATACTCTAATTTGTCATTCCCGCGAAGGCGGGAATCCATTGGACCTGCACCGCCTGGCTTGACTAATGGATGCCCGCCTGCGCGGGAATGACAGGATAGCTGAATATTAGCGAAAAATTTAAAGTTGCGATTTGCACTCGGACTCAATCTAGTAGCTCAAGTCCCGGTTTCCGAATTTCCAGTACACCATTGTCAGTACGAAAATGAAGATGAACAGAATCCATGCGATGGCTGAAGCATATCCAATCTGAAATTCTTCGAAGGCTTTGGTGTAAATGTGATATGTCAGCGTGGTTGTGGTGCCGGCGGGTCCGCCCTCCGTCATAACGCGCGCTTGCTCGAAACCGCCCTGCAATCCGCCGATGAAACTCATTATCACAATGAAAAAAGTCGTTGGCGACAACTGGTGCCAGGTAACATAGCGAAAAGTTGCCCAGCGCCCCGCACCATCGATCCTGGCAGCTTCAAAGAGCTCTTTCGGAATATTGCTTAATCCGGCGAGATACAGCAGCATATTATTCCCGCCGATAGCGATCCAGATGCCCATGATAATAATCGCATCTCGCGCCCCGATGCCCCATTGCGCTTTTACCAGACGCACGGCGTCCACATCCAGCCCCAGTATATTTTGGGTAGATTGCAGCCAGACGGGTGCTGAAACGGTTGCTCCCAGGACGGCATCCAGCAGCCGGTTGATTTGCAGCGTCTCCAGGAACCAGTTGATAATCGCATTGATCACCCCGAAATCGGGATTGTAGAGCGCTTTCCATAAAATAATCAAGGCGACGCCGCTGGTGAAGGTCGGCAGGTAAAACAGGGTGCGATATACAACGATGCCGCGCAGCCGCTGATTCAAAAGCAGTGCCAGGCACAGTGAACCGGCAATGGCAACCGGCATTCCAAGCATCAGGTAAATCGTATTCACAAAATACGACCAGAATTCCTGGTTACCCAGCATCTCGCTGAAATTCGTCAGCCCAATCCAGCGGAATGGAATCGTCTGCTGCAAATTCCAGTTGGAAAAGCTGATGATGAGCGAAAAGAATACCGGTCCTACACAGAAAACGATAAATCCGATAAAATTGGGCAGCAAAAACCAGATTGCAGTACGGAATTGATTTTGTTGAGGCGCGTAAGCTTTGCGTTTCATTCGCCTTTTCCTGTTTTCAGTTCTATAAATCGCGCGTGCAACTGCGGATTGCGCTGCAGATTCTTTTGAATCTCCGCATTAATTTTTTGTGCCGCGATTCGCATGGCATCAGAAGCGCACCGTTGGTTGTTGCGTACCAGGTCCATGTATTTGTTTAAAATGCGGCTGGCAAGATGACCACTGACAAACGGGCTTACCTGTTGCTGTACGCCATCGAACATCACATCTCGCCAGACAACGTTGAAATCTTCATTTGGATATTCCGGATCTTGCAGGAATTCAGGTGTGTAACAATATTTAATCAGCGGTGACAGCGCATCCGCCTGATGATTCACCAGATTATTGTAATCTTCGCTGGCAAGATATTTAAAATAATTGAGGGCTTCCCGGCGGCGCGGACTTTTGCGGTTGATGAGCGTAGCGCGTCCGTAACCGAAATAAACGCGATGCGGTCCGCGCGGGCAGTCGACGGCTCCCAGGCGAAGTCCCTGGTAGCTGCGCAACGAGCACAGCCAATAGCGCCCGCCGAGAGCCATTGCGCCCTTGCCGGCTCCGAAATAACGCAGCATCGAGGTTCCCGAACCCCACCCGCCCTGGGTCGCCATCGCTGCCTCGTCAACCGGGCTAGGTACAACACGATGCTTGTAAATCAGGTCTTGCATGAGTTGAATCGCAGTGGTTGCTTCGGGATTATCGATGATACAACGCGTACCATCCGCCGTATAGACGCTGCCGCCCCATTGCAGGACAAATTGCTGCCAGTTGAACCAGTCCAGCAACAACCCGAAATAAACGATCCGACCATTCTCATCGCGGACGGTGAGTTTCTTCGCCAACCGGATCAACTCTTCCCATGTCCAGCAGCCTTCGGGATAGGGCTCATTACAGGCGTCGAAAATAGCTTTATTGTACCAGATTGCATTGACGCCGGCATTCATCGGAAAACCGTAAATTCGCCCTTCGTAAATGAAATTCGGATGGACTGCTTTCCAGATATCCTTGTCAATATCGATGCCCATCTCCTTGAAAAAATCAGTGACATCCCAGGCGATCCCTGATTTGACGAATGCCGAAAGCTGATAGCCATCGTAGCAATCGAATAGATCCGGACCAACTCCGGCTATCGCCTGAACAATGACCTTTTCCATGCTTCTCTGTCCCGGATCTAGCTTGAGATGATACTCGGGGAAATTGCGGTTGAATAGCTCAATTTGCTCTCGCCGGGCAGGATTATCATCACTGACCCATACAAGGGGTATTTTCCCCGAATCGCTTTGCCCGGGCTGAATCTGCCAGGCGACGACGGAAAGCAAAATCAGACCGATGAATATCCCCAGAAATACGAACTTCATTTTTGCCACCTGTGTCGGATGAATATTAAGGATGTGGGATAAATTATACTCGTTAAGGCTTATAATGTAACATATTCCTGTCATTGCGAGCGACGATAGGAGCGAAGCAATCTCTTATGTTGACGCAATA
>JAFGMA010000311.1 GCA_016927835.1 Candidatus Zhuqueibacterota bacterium
GGTTAAGCACTGAAAAGATTGCTTCGGCAAAAAACGCCTCGCAATGACAGTAAAAAAATGTTCAATTTATGACCGTTTGCAGTATAAGAATCAGATATTGATTTTGCGGAGTTCTGAACCCTGATTTAATTAGCGTTAGAACTGCGGGAGCTTCCACGGCGCGCGGTAAGGTTTATCCACCATCTTATCGGCGTGCTCGCAATTGGTGACGTGCTCGGTATCCGGATCCCACTCGATGCGCGTTTTTGATTTCAGCGCGATATTGCCGAGATGCGGTACGCTGGTAGAGCGATGCCCGACTTCGACATCACAAACCGGTAGCTCACGACTCTTCATACAGTCAAGAAAATTCCGAACATGCGGTTCATTCTGACGTGAACCGCCGCTGCGAATCATGTCGGTGCGTTCGACATATTGTTGTTCTTTGCGCTCGAATTCCGGGTAAACTTCATATCCGCCGCGATCTACGAACAGGGTACCGTTCGTTCCGTGAAACTGAATCCCGTACCCGCGGTCACTGATACCGAAAGAATTGCATTCTCGACTGGAATATTCGCATAAAAAGCCGGGGAATTCATAGGTAACTTCGAGGGTATCCGGGGTTTCGCGATTATCCTGAAGATAGAATTTGCCTCCATGCGCAGAAACGGCGGTCGGACCTTTCACATCCATCGCCCAGACCACAATATCCAGCAGATGCGTGCCCCAATCGGTGAGCTTGCCGCCGGAATAATCCCAGAACCAGCGGAACTGATAGATGCAGCGGTTTGGGTTGTAAGACACGTACGGCGCCGGACCCAGCCAAAAATCCCAGTCAAGTCCTTCGGGGGGATCGCTGTCCGGGGGATTGCCGATGCCTTCGGGATAATCGTTTCCATAGTTCCAGCAGCGCACGAAACTGATTTTACCGAGTTGCCCGCTTTTCACGATTTCGACGGCGCGCTGAAAATGTTCGCCAGATCGTTGCTGGGTTCCCATTTGTACGATTCTGTTGAAGCGGCGCGCTGCGTTAACCATTGCCCTGCCTTCGGCGATGGTGAGTGAAAGCGGTTTTTCGACATAAACATCTTTGCCGGCTTCGCAGGCATAAATCGTGGGCAACGCATGCCAATGATCCGGAGTCGCCACGATAACTGCATCGATGTCTTTATTTTCGAGCAGCTTACGAAAGTCTTTGTACTTTTTGACTTTTTTTTCGACCATTTTCGCGGCTTTCTCAAGATGTTTTTCATACACATCGCAGACGCTGATAATTGACACGTCTTTATTTTCCATGAAATGGCGCATATTCGATCGTCCCATGCCCCCACAACCGATCACACCGACATTGATCCGGTCATTGGCACCGAGTATGTTTGAAGCTGGCGACAACGCAGCCGTTATCCCAACAGCCGCGGTCGCGCTGGTTTTCATGAAATCCCGGCGCGTAACTTCAATTTTTGGCATAGCTTCCTCCGTTTGATTTTTGGGTAGTCATTTGATCTCTGAAAACAGATTTCAGTGTTTTTTATGGGATCAGAAAAGTCTGCCTTCCGCAAAGGTCCGTCAAAAAAACAGAAGCGAAGGTGCTGATTTGGATGCAAATCTGGTTGCATCCCCAAAAAGCAATATTGAAATACTATATCTTGAAAAAGCCTTGTTAATACCGAGTGATGGATAAAAAAGGATCTTTAAGAATAGAACATTCGAAGTCGTGCGCGGCTTGAGTAATTACCGCATTTATACAGGTTCAGATGCTTATACATAATGATTTGAATGGGTGTAATATAATGGGTGTAATATAAAGAAGCTCAGTTCGATATGCAAGGATTTTTTCCATTTATGGGAAAATGAGTGGCATCGGGCGACGTAGCAGCTTATCGGGTAATTTTGATGGTTGCATCCGCCGGTAACGCCAATCCTGCGGCAACCTCGATCGCTTTGACAATTCCCGCAGGTACGGGGCAGGCGGGATGGGGGCAGTGCTGTGCGGCTAATCGCAGGCTTTGCGGTCCGTCACCCCGGTGGCTGATTTCCTGAAACGGGTCAACGCTTTTCAAGTTCTCAGCAAGACGCTCAATATGAGCGCAGTCGCTTTCAATTGTCAGCATGCAAGTTTCATCTGCCATTTGCGCGATAACGGTTGTTTTGAAACCGCAGATACCAGCGAACACTTCGGCTTTTGCCATATTTATTTCCTTCCGGGTAAGATGTTCGAAGAGGCTTTTTATAGCGTTTAAGAGAGCCCTTTCGCTATTTTCAGGTACTGGGACGCTTCTTCCTGCCTGCGGCGGATTTACCAGAATCGCCATAGTGAGAACAAGCAGTTCGATTCATCCTCAAACGTTCCGTGCATCGAATTTCTGAAAAAACAAAACGATTCACGCTGGATGCGATTGCGGATCATAGCCCAGCATTTTTGAAATTGATTATATCAAATTACTCGATCGAGGAATTAGTTCCAGCTTTTTTGAAAATATAAATCCCGGATTCATACGCCTTGCAAAATCCCCGGCTGCGTACCTCTTCCGGGCGTAGAAAAAGCCTTCGCATCTTCAATGACTCACGTAGAATCGGCTGCCTGCATGGCAGATGTCAAAGAAACGAAACAGGAGAGTTTCAATGGGGGCACCGGCGGTGCCTCGGGATTGGTCTCGCGATCACCTAAAAATCGCTTTTGCAAACTCAATGTCGAGGATTGGAGCAACGCCTGTTCGATGCTTTGCTCCGGATCCGTAACCCGATCGTACGCTTGAAATAACCAGATGCGATGCTGCCCCATGATTGATTCGCTCAAGTCAGAAGAATTGTTGGCGGGGTAGACGTTGGATTTCAATTTACCGTCATAATAATAATTGAAAGTTTCAATCGTCCACGGAGCGCATAATATAAGCACGTCTCCGGTCTGTTCGTGTTGTTTCAGGAAACCGGCGGCTTCGCGCCATTGTTCTTTGGAAACAAATTTATAATACCTCCACAACGGAGAAATTGAAAAAGCAAGCACCAACAGCATGAAGACGATCCGGCGGAAAGGTAATCGTATTTGTGTCACTGCCCATGCAACGAGAAAGTAAAAAGCGGGCAAAGCAATCATGGTTAAACGAGAAATGTAAATGGGGGATATTAAGATCGATATTAAAAATGGGATCAGTATGCCACAAAATAGCCAAAGCACGTTGAAAATTAAACCATCCGTCTGCTCCGCGCTGCGTTCGGATGACAGGTTTTTCCGTTGAAACAGAAAAAATAGTGCACCAATCATAAATAGAATTATGAATAGCAGCGCCAGCGTTCCGCTGCCTGAAAATTGAATGAGCGTCATTTTCAAGCTAAGGATATCAGGCGCTGAAATCATGTTAGCTTCAAGCATTCCACCAGTCCTGCGCGTAAGTTGCTGTTGTAACACCAATATCCAGGGCAAAAAACTGACGACCAGAAGCGCCTGACACGCCACCCATTTGAGCAAGAATGGTCTGCGCCGCCGGATTCCGATATTTTGAAACAGGTGGTAGATGAAAAACAGGTTTTCGAAAACGATGATAAAAACGGCATAGCTGTGGATGTATAGCAATACGACTGCGGAGACCAGATACGCTGACCAGTCTCGAAACCGGTTGTGCTGCAAAATTGACTGGAAAAAATAGATTGAAATCAAGCTGAAACAAACAAGAATGGTATACGATCGTGCTTCCTGCGAATATTGGATGTGCATCAAAGAGACAGCGAGTAAAAAGGAACCGATTGCGCCGATGATACGACCGAAAATTCGCTTTCCGACCAAATAGATAAAAATGATACCAGTGATTCCGAAAAGAGCTGACAACATACGCAATGCAAATTCGCTTTTTCCGAACCACCCGACCCAAAAATGCAGCATCAGCAGGTACAATGGCGGATGGACATCTGTTTTGCTCCATTCGATGATAGCGCCGGCAGGTCGCTGCGCAATTCCGACGCTGAATCCTTCGTCCAGCCACAAGCTTTCAGTTCCCAAATCATGAATCCGCAAAAAAGCACCGAAAGCGATGCTGAAGGTTAAAAGCAGAATGGCAAAAAAGCTGAAGTTTTTATTGGTCATAATATAAGTTCTCCCGGGTTGGTTTTCGGGGGATAGTTGCGTGTCCGAGTTCGCCTGCCAGGAGCGATCTGTTGACAGCGGATGTGCGAAGTCAGCCAGGACTCAAAATATTAGCACCTGGTAGGGATTAATGACGGTTCCGCATTGTCCATGCGATTAACAACTCATTTGTGGATAATCGGCAGGAGTTGTGCGTATCTTTAGCAGAATTACAAACTTTTAAACCGGATCGAGGCATGCTTGTGCAACATATCGGAATCGGGCAGGAATGGTATCTAATTTTAACGCATCAGCGCTCGCTTTCCAGAGAGCCATTTTCGCCGGAGCTTTACGCTTTGCGGATAGAATTTTTGAGTGGGGCTTGCATTCACAATTTCGCCTGCGAACAAATTGCTGCATGACCTGTTGCCCTTCATCGTTTGAATTTCACTGAATCTTCCCATGCCAGCCATTTGGGGACGCCCCAGCGATTATAGCCGCCGTCGTCCTGACCAATCAACATGCCCGGGGCATCAAAAAGAATTTGACTGTTGAAGATGAGTCTGCTGGCTTTGAAGAAGGAGTAAAAAATCATTGAGTTCTGGCGCTGGCTGGTGTTTTGGCGAAGGTAGCAGTAGCGTGCATCCGTCACCAGGTCACCATATTCGGCGCGCCCGGATTCGAAGGTGTATCGCGGGCGGATATTTCTTTTCAGGTATTCCGCTTCGAGATCGAGCATGGCATTGAATTGCACGAAGCCATCTTTGGCAGGCAGTTGGATTCCGTAACCATTACCCTCGTGAAATATCTTCATTTTCTCCAGCTCCGCGACGATGGTTGCCGGCGGAACCGAGGCGTGATGCGGTGCGAGAATTGTTGGCATCACGAGCAGGTCACCGGCTCTGAAACTATCGACTCTGGCTGCGTAAACCGCCCACTCGGTTTGTTGATTATTCCGATGCTGCTCGGTGCCAATTCTGAATGCCGTACCCTCCGGGAAATATATCAGCAAGCGCATGGAATCGGGATTCGGATGTCCGGCGATACTGCTGTAATAGGTATCGAACCAGACGGGATTCTGGTGATCGAATCCATCGATGAGTTGCGTGTGATACAAATTCGCCAGCGTGAATTTATCGCTTTTCAAAAATTTCACAATATCGAAAATGATGAACCAATCTTTTGCTTTCATGTAATTGATCAACCGGTCCCATTGGTAGCCCAGCTTCTCATCGGTGAGCCTGGTTCGACTGATGTCGACTTCTTTGAAGCGCCGGAAATGCATCAATTGGGTGTTTACGAATTTATATCGCCCCCCATCCAGCAGAAACGGCAGCAGACGCCAATCGCGATGCGCCAGCCCATTGCGAACGACGAGTTTGTTGTGAAACACATCGGCGCGAAATTGTCCGTCGGGTCCGGTGGATGATGTTTCGCGATACGAGGATTCATACAGTAATATGCAGCCATTTTTCATCAGTTGGCAAATTGCGTTTTCATCGGCATGCCCATGATGATTCTTTTCCGTTTCAACATTGATGGTATTGAGGATGTACTCCTTGCCATCAATTCCGAACGGCGGATCATCGAGAAAATTCAAAAAAAGGAATGTCGCCTTCCGATCCCAGCCATCTCGAAAAACAACTTTTTTACCCACATAATCTTCGAGCACGAGTCGGCTTCGATCCGTCGGAATTCGCTCGGTGATGGTGTCATCCGCCCAGAGATAGGCATCCACCAGTTCCCGGTCTGCCTGATGTCCCAATTCCTTGAAATGCGTTTCGAAAAGCCGGTGGGCTGCCCATTTCATGCGACCGTCACCATAAACCGAAGCTCCTTTTTCAAGCACCGAAATCATCCACGTCCAGGTATAGCCCCTTCCATACCTGCCGTCACCGAATTCGGCGATCTGACCGCCGGGCGTCAGAAGCTGTACCAGGTAATCGAAATAATATCGTGTGGTTGGCAGTGCGTAAAATTCATTTTCGACGTCTTCCATTTCAGCATACTGCATCATCGGTTTAAGCCAAACAGGAATATAAATTTGCGAATCCTCGATGGACCATAAGCCCCAGCTTCCGGATAAATTGATATCCCGTTTTTGCTTCCATTTCAGGAAATCGGGATGTTTCGGGAAACGATGCATGGTCGCGGTCAGGCTGTTAACGATGTGGTTGGTGCAATGATTCATGGCACCCCATTCAACCCAGTACTCCATGGGATATTTGGATCCCTCAAGGATATTGCGATCGATTATAGCGATGTCCTGCTCGCTGAGAACGCCGCTATCCTTGATCTGATTCAGAACCATAATCGATGGATAATTGTCGCTTTGAGTCAGATTCAACAATTGCAGCTTAGCGTGTTCTGCGTACGTCTTTTCGCCAGTGGCAGCGTACAAAATACCGGACAGCCGCGCCTGATGCGAATCGAGCCGAATTCCATCTCTGGCTTTTCCTTCGAAATCCCGCTTCTGCAACGCTTCGAGTATGTTGAGAAAATGCGTCCACCATTCGGCTTCGGCGTTTTTGATAGCTTCGAGATAATCATCCCGGGTGATTCCGGTTTGGGAGCGGGCGAGGGGGAGCATCAGCAACGCTAGAATGATGCAGTTCATCAAACACTTCGCAAGCATTTTAGCCTCCTGAGTGTAGTGATTTAACATTGGTTCTGCCCGAATGCCGCATACGGGCGGGATTAGGCGACAGAGCGATTTCAGAACGAAGGCGTTTAAAAACAGGACTCCCGGCTTTCAAAATTATGACGCACAAAATTATGAAAGAAACCTGCGCCGCTGCCGGAATTCGCTATTCCGATTTTGGATAGAACGGATTACGGAGGTGGGATGAAATAACCTGGACATTTAAATAGGTACCTTATTTTATCCCACCTCCTAAACTGAATGTCGCCGCGATTTTTGATTTATTCGCTTGTTACAACTGCCTGCAGAGCCGGTAAATGCGCCTTGATGTCAGCCAGGATGCCTCGGACGAGCTCAATCGAGTGCGGTGCGGTTTCCCAATTTTCCCAGACTTTCCACAATTTTCTGAACGGTGCAATCGGCAAGGAAGCTGCAAATTCCTTTTCAAAATCTTCGAGGCATTTTTTGCGGTTATTGGCATAGATGCCGCGACTGAGGATTGCGCCGCGCATCAGCGCCCACACCACGTAAAAGGCAAAATAAGCTGCGGCATTGGATTCTTCCTCAGGGCGCACCAGTCCGCCTTTTTCAAAGTGATTCAAAAAGGCGTTCCAATCCTTCCCCATAGTCGTCGCTTCGCGCGCTGCCAACTCCTGCCAGCCGCCTTTATCCAGTCGTTCCAGCCGCTCCGGTTGCTTCAGATTGATGACCTCGTGCAATTCAAGCAGCATCCTGGCAGCTATGTTGAAATTAGCGATTCCGGGTTGAACCAGGTGACGGTCGCGCAATGCCGGAGTCTGATCATACAGATTCGGCTTCACCCAATTTCGATCCGCGGCTTTTTTCAGCCCATGCATGAAAGCATCCATATTAACGATTTCGATTTGAGGTTGCATTTTCAATTTCTGATAGTCCTGCCACACCGCATCAAAACTACCGCGATTAATCTGGACAAATAAAAACAGGAATAACGGACGATTCGGAATTTCATTTACCAGATTCATGATATCTATCGAATTATCCATGCCGGAATTGGCGATAAACACCGAATGCACTTTGGGACATCTGCCGTGGGGATAAGATTTTGCATAAGGCGATCCACCCAGCCCGCAAACCAGACCCGGGGCACCGGCAAGCAACTTCTGTTCGCGCTCAATCGCCGGATCATTTTCCACTTCGCGCCACCATTCGTAAGTATTCCAATTCACCATATTACCGCAAATTTGTGCCGTGTGCTGCATGAGTTCCCAGGATTCTTTCAAATAGAGCTCGGAGTTGGGGAGCATGTGGCTGTACGTGTAGCCTGCACCTGATGAAGGCGATATAAAATAGTCCCCGGATTTTTTGGTAGAATAATAATATTCCAAAATGCCGGGCGCCATAAACCACAAACTGGGCAGGAATCCCCAACCAAAAGGCATTTCGCCGCGATTCGGGTGCAGCCAATTATCGGATTGCAAATTTTGCATCGCCCAGATCGCGTCGCCATCGGTAAGGTAAAACGTAACGTATACTTTATCCTGGTCCACGCTGACGGATTTCGGGTTGATATGGTTTTGGCTATAATCGGCTTTTTGTTGCGGAACCGCGCCGTGAATGGTCAAATTTCCCGAACCGGTGGTGCAGAGCGAAAATACGCCCTTTTGCGCCGCTTCAGCAATCCATTCTTTTTCCTGATCGCGCACGCAATGCCATCCCAATTGAACTGCCGGCGGCTCCATCGCTGCCAATATTTTATAATGCAGATCACGCTCAGCCAGATGCTTTCGATTCGTTCCCAGGTCGATCTGGAACACCCGGTTGTACACCAGGTAATCGCGCAATTTCTGTCCTTTCGCCACCCAGTAATCCCGATGAACGCACTGCGTCGCCATCATTTTCCGGGTGCAATGCGGCAGCAAGTTGTCCACTGCCCAGGCAGCGGCTTGCACATCATCCGCAAATTTCCCCCGGAAATCCTGTTTAAGCGGCAAGCCTGTTTTTTTAATGAGTGCTTCGTGCCGGGGATGGACCGGCAGCCAATGCTCCAGACCGGCGAGGGTTGCCGCCAGATTGGTTGTCTGGATGACGCGGGGATCTGTTAACGTGTAGCCTTTGAAAGCAGCACTGAACGCTTGCAGGAATTCCCGGTCGGTCAGAGTTTTTTCGACGGTAAATCCGTAATGCTGTTCGTAAAATGTGCGCCAGTGGGTATCGTGCGGCGTGGCTTCGACATAGATTTGAGGCGATTCGGTATTAACGATCCCCTGGGCGGATCGCACGAGTATTTCCCAATCAAGATCAGTATCCGATGGCTTCACCACAATCAGTGCTTTTGCCTCTGGAAAAAACGGAAAAATTGAACGTATTTGCATGGTATGCTCCTTTTGAGACAATGGGTTGGATTTCCGTTGGTTGCATAAATTGAATTCCGGGAAAGGTTGTGCGCATCATTCAGTCACAAACACGTTTGCCCACGTTTGCCCGGCGCCTGAAAAAATAATCTGTCTGCTCGAGTTGAGTTAATTGTTCCGGAGTCCCGGTACAGGTTCAAAGAAAGCCAGCGACATCGGTCGCCAATTCCCTCCCGGCTGACAGCCTGATGATCTGATCCAGCAATTGCGACTTCAAAAGCCGGGAACCTTGACTGATGAATCTGCCGTTCTGAAAAATCACAAAATATCGATATCATCCACCGCCGGAAAAATGTGATTCGGGCGATACGGGAATTGATCCAGATCTTTCATCTGGCTAAAGCCGGTGAGTACGAGAATGGTTTCGATACCCGCTTGAATGCCGGCGAGAATATCGGTATTCATGTTATCGCCGATGATGACTGTATCCTCCGAATGAACATCCAGTTGATTCAATGCCGCACGCATGATCCAGGCACTGGGTTTGCCGATATAAAACGGCTTTTTGCCTGTAATGCGTTCGATTGGCGCACACAGTGCTCCGCAGGCTGGTTGAAGTTTGGGTCCGGCAACATCAGGATTCGTAGCAACGAAACGAGCGCCCAGGTTGATGAAGTGCGATGCTTTCTGAATCATTTCCCAATTATAAGCGTGCGTTTCACCCACGATAACGAAATCCGGATTGATGTCGGTGATTGTGAAACCGATCCGGTAAAGTTCATGCGTCAATGCTCCTTCGCCGATAACGAAGGCTTTGCGACCATCCTGACGCTCAAGAAAAGCGGCGGTCGCCATGGCTGATGTATAAAAATGGTTTGGTGTAAGCTGAATGCCCCCTGCTTCGAGGCGATTCTGCAAATCAGAAGGTGTCTGAGACGGGTAATTCGTTAACAGCAAAAGCGGATTGCCGGCTTCAAGTACACGGTTGATGAATCGCTCTGCACCAGGTATAACCGTATTATCATGCAGCAGCACACCGTCAATATCACAGATGATGGATTTCATGGTTGGTGATCCCTGAATTTTGTGTTCTTGTATCGATTGTTTCGCTTCCGAATCACGCCCATTTCCGAATATCATGCAGCATGAGTCCTGCCGATATTCCTGAATGTTGGGCGAAGCGAATGAGTGCAAGCTGTTTGAAATTAAAATCGCTATTTGAAGATTTGCCGGCGTATGGTTTTCTCGCTTCAATTTGTCAATCAGCATCTGCGCCGGCGGTTGGATGGTTCGGAATTATACGTTCCCGCTATTGGTATTACGGATGTGGGATAAAATAACCTGGACATTTTGGTTAAAAATAATTTTGATAAATAGCCACTTAAGAAATTTAAATGGGTAACGTATTTTTATCCCACTTCCTAAACATGCCCAATCGCTGATGCCAACTCATCTAATCCGGAAAAAAGTAGCGCATGGTGATATTGCCTTCCTCGCGCTCGAATACGCCGATATCGTAAATCCCGTTTCGGTTGGGCGCCTGAACCTTCTGGCGGCGAATTTTAACATCGGAGTTGAGCGTTTCAGCCCGATAGCAGGTGCCGCGGTAAGTTACGCTGAACCCGGTTTCATCCTGAGAAATTTCAGATTCAGCCTCGCCATCGGTGAGGAGCAGCGGAACCGTCACGCGAACCGGACCGTCTCCCACGGATACCATTACTTCAAGCTGTTCCGGAGTCAGGGCGTAGGTTTCGACGACGGTGCGGCTGGTTTCATACGTTACCCTGAATTCCACAACGGCTTGCTCCTGCCTGGTTATTTCCACCGAATATTGTTGCGGTGCCATGGCAGCGAGCAATTCAAACTGGCTGAAACGGTTTTGCCACGACGGACCAATGGCAATAAATTGCGGAAACGCTGGCGTCGCTGTCCGGTATTTGGGTTTGGCGACGATCCCTGTTGATAGCGCCAATTCCGATGGTTTATTGCTATGATGAATCCTGCACAATCCGGTGGGATCAAATTCCGGTTGCCCGGCGAGATCGAGTTGAATGTGCAATGGTCCGCAAGTGGCGAATACGCGGTGGAAGCCATCCGGGATTGGCAGCACATAGCCGCCGGCATCTATTGGCGCAGCACATTCTGCTATCGAGTCATCGGCTATCAATGCAGAGACGCCAAACAGATTCGCGGCTAACAATCCGTATGAGCTCAGATGTCCGTACGAGTCGCAGCCGTGGAGGGTTTCCTGTCCGAACATATTTTTGATATGGCGAAAGGGTTCGGCATCCAGCAGCCAGCGCCGAGTTGAAGCGGCTGCCAGGTGCGCAGCGCGCTTGAATGTACCGGCAAGAGCCGCATCTCCCTGTTGTGCATAACGATTGGCGGCAAATTCGCATACACAACAAAACATACCCTCAAGGATGTGAAATTGATTGCTTCGTCCACCAAACGGCATTTCACCGGTGGTAGATTGGTAAAAAAGCTGCACCAGCGCGCCCCGGCGAAAAATCTCTTCCACATATACGCGGAATTTGCCGTCGTACTGATACATCATCATCAGCGCGAGATTTTGACGCACGGTTAAATCGTACGTCATGGGGCAATGCGGATCACGATACATGCCTAGCCTTGTGAATCTGTCCGCCTGAATTTCCAGATGTTCGTCGATGAATTGCAAATTATTTGCATACCCGGCATGGCGTTTCATCTGTTCACCGGTCAATCCATAGATGGCAAAATTGTGAATTTGCTCAGGCGGCAGTTTTGATGTGACCACGTCATAGCGCTGCTGCGGATCATAATTTCCCATTCGTTTTTTCCAGCGCTTCACAATGTCATCTTCCACCAGGGTTTCAACGCATTGAATCGCGATTACCAGGTCTCTCGGCACAAATTCATGCGCTCTGCCACGCCCGGATTCGAGATCGGTTGTGCTGATCTCAATGCAGCGAACGCAGGATTCCAGCAAATCCATGCACCGTCCCAGCTTGATCAAAGGCGCTACAGATGATGCATAGCGCTGCGTTGTGTGCACCCATTCCTGGTTGACATTGGGATCGATAATCCGCCCGGTTTCATCCTGCCAGTGCACTGCCTGACGAACGATGCGTTCCGCCATATCGAGATAGAGCGTCGAATCATAGCCGGATGGTGATATGCTCAAGGTTGATATTTCTTTCAGGTAAGATTTAAAGCTATCTTCAAACGGGAACGAGTCCAGCTTTCCATTGAATTCCATCTACTCTTTTATCTCCAGGTCGTTTCAGATTCAGCGTTGAGTTGCTTAATTATTTACAACAGAAATTTCAGCGCCAGCGCTTTCGAGCGCGAAAGTTGAATGCTAAACCACAGGAAGCTCCGCATGCGGCTGAAAAAATTCGTGCTTTCAAATGGGACGAAGCCCCGGGAATTGAGAAATTAATTTTAAAAATAGTTAATGATTTCGGGAATCCGCCCTGTCTAAACTAGCTGCCTTCCTTTTGAAACTCAGGTAAAATAATGATTGGGTGCTAAAAAGTCAAGCGATTAATCCGTCCAGCCGCTTTATTTTTATCAGCGTCGGTGATGATACCGCTTGACTTTGGATTCAAAAGAAATTATATTACTTCGAATTCTGTTGCGCCGGCTTTTTGACCCTTGAATTTGCCAATCTGGCGATGATTGAACTCAGAGATCGGGCTTAAAAAATTCACTGTATATGATCACTCAGGAAATCAAGGAAAGGAATTTCATTTTATGAGGAACGCTTCATTTTTATTCAGCCTGTTGTGGATATTTTTCTTCATTCAATGTGAAAACAAAGGAGACAATCTGATACCCGAATTTGTCGCCCCGCCGGATGCGGAAAAAACCTGCTTTCAAACTGGCGCTCAATGGGATCCCGGTATCGATCTTCAAACCGATGTCGCAATTGTCTATTTTAAATTAGATAGCATCGGGATGCAACGCGCGCTTGATTCCTGGCGCGAACGAGGGTACGCGCTTCATGTCATGGCAGCAGTTGGTCGCGGGGCGGAAAGTGATTATGTCAGCGGAAAGTGGCGGGATATCGATGGCGAAATCGATAGGGAAGATCACTCCGACGATATACAACGAACTGCTGATGGCGAAAAATTGCGGCATGGTTCCGCTTCAACGCTGTATTACATGGTTCCGACTTTGGAGCATACCGCTTTTGTGCAGCGGATGGCGATGGAAACAATCGATTTCGGCGCACGCGCTTTGCACCTGGAAGAACCTGAATATTGGGCGAATGCCGGTTACAGTGAAGCATTTAAGAAAGAGTGGCGGCAGCGGTATCAAACGCCCTGGCAGGATCCGCGAACATCGCCCGATGCCTGGATTAAAGCTGCACAGCTCAAAGCCTATTTGTACTATCGTTCCGTCGATCTGCTTTTCAAATACGCAAAGGAATATGCCCGCGAAAAAGGCATTGAAAATTTCCGCTGCTATGTGCCAACGCACAGCCCGGTGAATTACACCCAATGGGGCATCGTCAGCCCGGAAGTGCAGTATAATTCTCTGCCCGAATGTGATGGCTATATCGGACAGGTGTGGACCGGAACCGCGCGCAGTCCGGTACGTTACAACGGCGTTCGACGCGAGCGAACTTTTGAAAACGCATTTCTCGAATATAGCAGTCTGAAAAACATGGTCCGCCAATCAGGCAAGTCTCTTTGGTTTCTGGCAGATCCGATTGAGGACAATCCGGAATACGATTGGGAAGATTATCGTGACAATTACCAAAAGACGCTGGTTGCGTCATTGATGCATCATGAAATAAGCCATTACGAAGTGATGCCCTGGCCGCATCGCGTATTTCACGGAAAATATCCTTCGAACTCAAAAACTTCCCAACGCATCTCAGGGAAATATTCCGCCGAATTGATGATTGTCAGCAATCTGCTGGGCATGCTGGCGGATACCCCGGCGGGGAGCTATTACTGGAATTCAGGAACCCGTCAAATCGGCATTGTGTTATCCGAAGCAATGATGTACCAGCGCGGCAGTCCCTGGCAGAGTGATATTGAATCATTCCATCAACCCGCGTTTTCACTTATCAAAGCCGGGATGCCGGCGGAGGTGATACCGCTGGAACGCTGCATACACCCCGACTATTTGTCGAATCATCGAATTTTAGTGCTGAGTTATGAGGGACAGAAACCGCTCCGATCTGATTATCACGAGTGCCTTAAAAAATGGGTTGAATCCGGTGGTGTTTTGATTTTCTATGGGAATCAGATCGATGCGTTCGATTCGATGACAGCCTGGTGGAATGCCGGCAGGCAAAGCTATCGATCGCCGGCGGCTCACCTTTTCGCTCTGCTCGGATTGAAAGAAACGCTCCAGCCCGGATTTTATACCTGTGGTGATGGCGCGCTGATTTATGATGCAGCATCTCCTGCGGAATTATCATATTCATCCACTGGATCATTAAATCTGAGAGAACACATCAGGCAAGCGGTTCAATTTATCGCTGATGAGAAATACCAGTACCAGTGCCAGAATTATATATTGTTGCATCGCGGGCATTTGATCGCAGCCGCGGTGATGGATGAATCAATCACCGATCACGCACTGGAAATTCCGGGGCAATTTGTCGATATTTTTAATTCGGAATTGCCAATAATCGGCAAAAAGGTTTTGCGCCCCGGCGAACAGGCGCTGTTGTTGGATTTAAAGAAGATAAGCAGTCATGAACCGAAGGTGCTCCTGTCGGCTTCGCGGATCAGAGAGCAGAAAGTTCAGGGTCGTAATATTTCATTTGTTTCGCGTGGCCCGATTGGCATCACCTGCCATACGCTGATCAAGCTGCCGGGTATGCCGCCGCATATTGAATTGAAATCGAAGAATGGTAAGAGGATTGAAGCCGACATTAAGTGGCACATTGACGATCAAATTTTGCGGTTAGTTTACCCCAATACGGCGGAAGATATTTTTATTCAATTATTTTGGAACAAATCGGGGCAGCTTTCGTGAAACACGCCGATGATGTTTCACGCTTTCATTGAAATGGTCAGGCTAACGAGAGATAGTGAAAAGGCATCTTGATGAAGGGAATTAGACCGGCATTTAAGTTAATAATCTTGATAGCTTCTGTGTTTTTCTGCGTTGATTCCATTCAGGCGCATCCCCTGGATATTTCATATACCACACTTACCCCTCAGGCAAATGGCATATACGGCGAAACGTATATTCATCCGTACGAATTAAGCTTGCTTGCCAAAACAAGAGGTACTGAATTTTACAACCTGGATCAAGCACAGTTGGAGCAGCTTGTCATCCCGTATTTCGAGCAATATTTTAAAGTTTTTGCCGGCACGGAACAGCTTGAGCTTTTTAATGTGAAAATTGACAGCACCGAAACCTCACAAATCCTCAGCGATGGTCTGTATGTTACCTTCATGATACCGGGCTTAAGCGGTCGACCATTGTACAATTTTGACATAACCCTGTTTACAAGCTTCTTTTCGACGCAGACTAACAAAGTGCTGCTGCTCGACAGGAATGGTCAAGTGAATGAAAATTACCGGGAAGTTTTCTTCACAAAGAACCGCACGAAATGGACACTGGATTTATTGAAGCCCGATTTCTCAGCGGATTACGATGATAATATTGATTCGGATAGAGACGGGCTGACCGATCATCTTGAAAAGCTGTATGGAACTAACCGTGAATCCAAAGATACAGACAGAGATGGGTATTCAGATTTTGTCGAATTTTATATGGGCTGGGATCCGCTGGATCAAAGGGCATCAAAGGGGCAAAATCTGAGCGCGCTGGCACAGATCGAGCAATGGAATGATGCCTTCACTTCTGGCAAAGAATTGAAAACAGATTCGAAAATCAGCACATATTACGGGCAGGACGGCATCATCGCTCCGGACACCATTAAAGCGGATACTTCCAAAGGTTCAACCCCCATGATGCCGAGGCGTGTCGTGAGACCACAGTCGCAGAAAGGAAATTCCTATTTGAGTGACGCGCTTCCAAAAATTGAAGACAAATTGACCGGCAAGTGGTCTGCGGGCGGCTTGCTGACGGTGATGGGCATCGTTTTTGTTTTAGGATTTATACATGCGGTCTCCGCAGGACACGGAAAAGGTATTCTGATTTCCTACCTGCTGGATGCTAACCACCAATTCGGTCATGCCTTGCGATTCATTTTCATTTTTACCCTGACCCATTTGGTGGACGTTATTTTTCTCGGGATCGGCGCCCTGGTCATCGCCAGTTCAATTGATCCGGAAACCGTCACGCCGATCCTTCAGCGAATAGGCGGCATTGGTCTGGTGATTATCGCTTTAATTCAAATAGGATATGGCGTTCGAAAATTGCGTAAACCTCTACCGGAGCCATGCGAGCAGCCAGGTGCTTTTACAAAATTTTTAACATTTGTAAAAGAATTCACTACTCCCTCGAAAAAGAAGCGCCGCGATGCAGTGGAAAATAATCCCGGTAACAGCCAATCGGCAAAAAAAGGCAGTGCTTGGTTAGCCGGTCTGCTTGCTGGATTGGCACCATGCCCGTTTGGCTGGGCAATTTTCATGCTGCTATGGAAAATTGGCAAAATAGAATTTATTTTCATTTTGATACCGGTATTCGGGCTGGGCATCTTTGCGTCACTATTCGCGTTTTCAATCTTCATCCTCCTGTTTCGGAAGGGAGCCTTGCACCTGGCAAAAGGCGCTGAAAAGTACTCAATATTGGTATCAGGCATCCTGCTGCTTATATTTGCGATCTATTTTTTGATGCCGGGATATACATTTTAGCGCTCAATCTATGTGACCGGCTTCTGCCAGTTACCGGCTCGTGTCCTCCGGCTGGAATATTTAAATTCATCTGCGCCGGTCAATTTCCCCAACTATCTTCAGCGCTGATCCGCAAACTCTGTATCAAAAAAGCCGAGAAGATGCGGCAAATTCCTGAATATCGATAATTTCCGACCAAATTAGTATAATCAATAATTTAAATAGGTTACACAACCTTGCATTGCTGCAAGCATTCCGACTTTTATCAGAAATTTTTCTTGCATTTTGTAAATAAAATTCCGATACTGTTTGTCTTGTTTTTCAATCCCGTATTGTTTAGCCAATGCACCTTCCCACTACAGTGTAACCCAAGGAGCCGCTCATGGCAAATCCTCAGGCGTTTGGATTTCTCGCCCTCGCTATGCTATTTTTCATTGCGCTATTTCTTGGTCGATTGCTTTCCCATATTCGAATTCCGCGCGTTACCGGATACTTGCTCACAGGCTTGTTGGCTGGTCCGTCTCTGGCGCACATATTTAACCTGAAGCCGATTTTGAGCCCGGATATTATCAATAAGATGCAGGCGATGTCCGACATTGCACTGGTGCTTATTCTATTGACAATTGGGATGCGATTTCGGGGACAATTCCTACAAAGATGGAGACATCGAATCATCATTTTTTCGGCGTTCGAAATCATTGTCACCAGTATCATTGTAGCTATTTTAGTATTCTTTGTAAATGTGTTCGTTGTCAGGCATGTTATCACCAGTATCGGTGATTTAATCCAATCAGCCTACTATCTCGGACTTTTGTTGGGAATTATGGCGATAGCAACCGCGCCCGCGGCGACACTGCTCGTAATTCGCGAATATGAATCCGATGGTCCGGTAACCGATGCCATCACTACCCTGGTGGGATTGAATAACCTGGTTGCGATTATCGGATTCAATATTTTTCTGTATTTTATCCTGTCCTCAGAAGCCAGCCTGTCATACCTGCTCATTCAGATTTTTGCGCCGGTTGCAATCGGCGCAGGCGTGGGATTTTTTATGAGCGTCTGGGCGGAAAAATTAAAAGCGGTTTCTGAATACCAGTTGCTCGTACTCGGTGGCGGTATCGGAATTCTGGCACTATGCAAAATACTTGGATATGATTTCATGCTGGGGTGCATTGCCTGCGGTATCGTTCTCGCAAATTCTTCCCCGAAAGTCGATGAAATCCTCAGCGCCCTGAAGAAGTTTGATTATGCGCTATATGTCATTTTCTTTGTATTAGCCGGTGCAGCACTGCACATCGAAGCGCTGTTCCATATCGGGATCATTGGGATCGTTTATGTTATCGCCCGCACAGCCGGAAAACTCATAGGCTGCTACCTGGGCGCCAAAGTGGGGAAATTCAGTGAAACCGAGCAACACTGGTCCGGATTCACCATGCTTGCTCAGGCAGGGGTTGCGATTGGATTATGTCAGGCATTGCTCAATTTGAATGCGCCGGATGCAAAATATATCAGTACCGTGGTATTTGGCTCTGTGGTTATTTTTGAATTGATCGGACCTATCAGCGTGCGCTTCGGTCTTATCAGGGCGGGGGAGGTGCCTGTTTTGACGATGCTCGCCAAAAAAGCACCAGTGGGCTCCTTCGAAGGCTTGCACCACGTCATCGACCACTTCAGAACCTCGATCGCGCTGCCTGAGGGGCATAAAGTGAAAAGCGCGCAGGACATTCTGGTTAAGCACATCATGCGTAAAAATGTGGATACGATACGGGATAATACGCCGCTGAATGAGATGCTGCGCCTGATCGCCCATAGCAGGTACGATCGCTTTCCAATCGTTAACCGCGAAGGCAAATTCGTGGGGGTCATCGATTACGAGGATATCCGCGACGTGCTTTTCGATCAGACATTGAGCTACTTGGTCGTCGCGCATGATCTGGTCAAAAAAGTCGCACTTGTCACCTACCCCAACAGCACATTGGGCGATGTATTAAAAGTTTTCTATAAATACAAGGATATCAGTTACCTGCCGGTTGTCGATGAATTGGAGATCGATAAGCTCCTCGGCATGGTGAGTCAGAATGATGTGCTGGCGGCTTTCAGAAAATTCAATAAAAAATAGGCGGTATCGGCAAAAGCTGTCATCGATGCTGCCGTAAAGTCAAAAGCCGAAATCTCAGGGAAAAATCAAGATTGCCGCTTCAGTCAAATAAAGCTGGTATGCCTGCCCCGGCACCATCTGTGTGAATTGCATTATGTCATACGCCGGGATCACCACCTGTCCCATCCCGTTTTTAATCAGCCCTATTTTATCCCAAATACCTTCCAGCACCTTTCTGATGTCCATCGATTGATCCAGCGGGTAACCTATCAAGCTCCAGCCGCGCGACAAATCTATCGTTGTACCCGGGGCAGCCTCGAATCCGGTTACAGGCAAAGCTGCCTGGTCGGTCAAATACATCTGGTAGCCCTCTTCGATGTCAATTTGCCCGATTACGTTAATTCCATATTGGGGGATATATGCCTGCCCATCGCCATTTTTCATGATAACCAGCTTGTCAACAACCGGCTGCATCACCACATCGACATTTAAATCCACTGGAATTACATTGAAAGAGACCATGTTCCAGCCGCGGTTTAAATTTAGAGACGCATTGACAATATTGCCGATTCCGGGAATAGGGCTGCCGGCATTGATCCACGATGCATAAATGAGCGCGGCTATACGGTTCGAAGCATTCTCCAATAAACGAGCGGTGAAGCCTCGGGATTCATCCCAGAGGGCAGCGTAATAGGCATCGTCCTCGGTATTGCCGGCGATTGCGGTGGCAGCGTTATCGGCTTGCAGTACGGAATCAACAAACACATAATTTTCATAGAGAAATCCGAATACGAAATCCGCCGAAACCGTTACGTAATCGATACTGCTGCCGCCGTAAGAGATTTGGTGGCTGTATCGGTTGAGCATCCCGGTTTCGTAGCGGCTGTGTATGCCGTATTGCCCCGAATATTGCCCGTTATAATTGCGGGTGATGTGCAGCGGCATGTGCCCGTCTCCCACATAGTGTCCCAGGTCCGCAGCAAAAAGCATCGCCCTCTGCCAGCGTTGGCTGGAAAAAGCAGCCTGCAGCGAATCCATAGTGGCTAAAATCGCCCAGGGCAGAATTCCCTGAACCGATACGAAAGAATCGCCATGAATTGCCACCAGCTTTTCATAGTCCTGGGGAATGCGCCCGGTGGCGACGAACTCCGGGTAATTGTCAATGTCGATGTAATGTTTGTGTGCCTCAGTGGGATCGGTGCTTCCTCGGTAATCCGCATCGGAGCCATGCGCTGCCAGTGAATCTGCCCAGCCGAGAAAGTACGCCATTTCAGGCGGAAACGACAGCGTTGAATTGCGATTGATGATTTGGTGCCCCACATAGCCCCAGCCGATGAATAAGTACGAACTGTAAAGAATGCCCAGTAATGAGAGCGCCTTTTTGAATCTCATCTTCACGATACCTTTCGCATTTTAAAAAGATGAATTGCTCAATTTTTCAACAGGATAACACTTTTATTCGAAAATTCAAAGAAAAAAAATTCAAATCGCCGGAAATCCTCAGTCATCGGGCTTTAATAGATAAACGATTTTCAAGCCAAAACTTAAACTCAGAACTTGACGGGTGTAATCCAGCAGCTATTAGAAGGTGGAAACGAAAAGAATTTAGTGTCTCCTCAGGTACTGTTTGCAGAATCCGGTGAAAGCGGGTCTGGTTGATTCATGGGAAAAATGGAACTGGAGCTACTGTGACACACTGTAGCGCAAGATGCTTCTTGCGCAAAAAAAACCGCATAATCAGATGACAGCGCAAGAAGCATCTTGCCACGGTGCGCAAAATTTGCTTGCATCCGGTATTGAAATTGTTTATCTTTGATTTCGCAAATCGGGAGTTGGTCTGAGCCGGTCAAAGGGGCGAATGTTTCCGGCGGGGAAATTCGATGATAATTAGCAGTTCAAACCACACATTCCTGGGGGGTGGCAGCATGAGCCGATTCGATGATTTCTCGCGTTTTCGCGAGGAAATGAACGCGAAAATACTCGAACAGGGAACACTGGAAATCAAACGCTTTTTTGCGCTGGATGATCGAACGTACCAGCCTGGCGCACTCGACCGCAAGACCAAAGAGTTGCTGGGCCTGGTGGCGTCGCTGGTTTTGCGCTGCGATGATTGCGTCACCTATCATATCATTCACGCCCGGAAAGCCGGAGCCAGCCGTGACGAGTTATTCGAAACGTTCTCGGTTGCGCTCATCGTCGGCGGATCCATTGTCATCCCGCACCTGCGAAGAGCGGTGGCATTTCTACAGGAACTCGAAGAAAACAAAACCTGAATTTGAACTAACCCAATATGCGATGCTGCCGTTGAATCTGTAAAATAAATTTCAACGACTTTTCCGATAAATCAAGGAGACTTTTAAATGGATATCTCAACTACCTATCTGGGTTTGAAACTGAAAAATCCGCTGATAGTGGCAAGCTGCGGCTTAACCAAAACCGTTGAAAAAATACAGCAATGTGAAGATGCCGGAGCCGGTGCGGTGGTGATGAAGTCGCTGTTCGAAGAGCAGATCAGAGCCGAAAAAACCGGGCTGCAGGATAGCTACGGCATGCACCCGGAAGTGATGGATTATATTCGGGCTGAGGTCGATATGGAATACGGGGCGCGGGATTATTTAACCATTATCGAAGGCGCCAAGAAGTCGGTAACTATCCCAGTGATCGCCAGCATCAACTGCTTCACCTCAAAATGGTGGACTAATTACGCGCAGCAAATCGAAGCTGCCGGTGCCGATGCGCTCGAATTGAATGTGTACGCCCTGCCTTTCGATTTCGAAAATAGCAGCACGGATTTGGAGCGCATCTACCTGGATGTGCTGCAAAGCGTCCAGAGCCAGATAAAAATTCCGGTTGCGCTGAAATTATCACCCTACTTCACGGCGTTCGGTCATTTCGCCAACCGATTATCCGAAGCCGGCGCAGACGGACTGGTTCTATTCAATCGCTTCGTCAAGCCGGAAATTAATGTGAATAAAATGAGTGTTTCCACCAAAGGCGCTTTCGATGACCCGGTGGGATTCAGCTATGCCTTGCGCTGGATTGCGCTTCTCAGCGATGCACTGGCGCTTGATCTCGCCGCGAGCGGGGGCATCCGTGATGCCCAGGATATGATTAAGCAATTGCTCGCCGGGGCAAACGTGGTACAGGTTGCGTCGGTTTTATATAGCGGAGGCTTGAAAAAAATCGATTCGTTACTCGATGGTTTGAAGGAGTGGATGGCGGCACAGCACTTCGAGACGGTTGCTGAGTTCAGGGGAAAGCTGAGTCAGAAAAATAATCCGCAATCGAAAGATTTTGTACGCGCGCAATATGTCAAATTGATCGCAGGGATTGAGTAAGTGAAAATGACTAAAATGCCTGAGGTGGCTGTGGTGACGGTTGTGGATTGACTGAATTGCACTCAGTGTTTCGTTGGCGTCTTATTATGTAACTGCAAATTTGCTATATCATGAATATCCCCCAATTTCTGTCCAATATATTTGTTTTTGAATCACTCACCAGTGAAGAACTTCAACTAATTGAAACCTCGGCAGCCATCAAGCGTGTTTCCAAAGGGGCGCTGGTCTTTTCAGATGATCAGGCAGCAAGCGCTTTTTTCATCGTTCTATCGGGCAGGGTGAAGCTATACAAGCTCTCGGCGGATGGCAATGAGCAGATTCTGCATATTCAGGGACGCGGCGATTTGGTGGCTGAAGCTGCAATTTTCGATAAAGCGACCTACCCTGCATTTTGCGAAGCACTCGAAGATACGGAATTGATGCGAATTTCCAGGGATAATTTCAAAGAATTACTCAGGCATAATCCGGAAATCATGTTTAAAATTCTCAACGCCTATTCGAAACGATTGCGGTATTTTGTGGATTTGATCGAAAACCTGTCTTTGCATGACATTAAATCGCGACTCGCGGGATATTTATTAAAACACTGCACGGAAGAAGGGAGCGAGCTTGTATGCCGCCTGCGCATGAATAAGAAAAATCTGGCTGCGGTGCTGGGAACCATTCCGGAAACGCTTTCCCGCACATTGAATCTGCTGAAGCGCGAACGCGTGATAAAAGAGGAGCCGGATCATCTGACGATATTGAATCCGGCGAAATTAAAGCAATTGGCGGAATAGGTGCTGAATCGCCAGGTTTTCTGAAACTGGTCAGCCCGCGGAACACACGGAATACACTAAAATATTAAAATTTAAAAATATACGCCAGAAAGTGCAGTTAAATTTTTTCGTGTGTTTAGCGGGCATATACCTTTTATTGACTTATTGCAGCCATCCAAACGCGAGGTAGCCTTATGAAACGGTGCCCGGCACTCTTTTTTGCGATTACCCTCATAATACTGTCCGCTCTAATCTGCTCTGAGCAGAATGATAAAACCCGGTTTACTGAGAATGAAACATCTGCGCTGAAAGTGCTCGCGGGTGTCACCCAATTATTCAAGCAGGCAGCGCCCAGGATATGGCAGGGATATGATCTTTCCGCCCGAACCTATTTATTTTATATGCCCGATAAGTGGGCGTTGCTGGTGAATAGCCCGTCTCAGGTGAAAGGATTTCAACCATACCCAAAAGACTTCCCCGATTTAGGATGCCCGGCATTGTATCATCCAGGCAAATATGATGATTTGGTGGGTCAGCTTGCTTTCAATTTTCAGGTTGATACCTTTCAAACGATAGCGATTGGTGTGCCCGAAGCGCTTTTAGCCAATTTCGCTGATCCGCAGGTTTACCTTTTCGGTTTCGTATGTCACGAAGCATTTCATCAATTTCAATATGAAGCTTTTGGCGAAATTCCCTGGGCGCGAGAGGAACTGTATCCCATTCTGGATGAGAGAAATAGCGCACTTGCCTATATCGAGATGCGATTGCTCATGGACGCATTGAAATCGGCGTATGCGGGGCAGCGGAAACAGGTGGAAGAGCAGCTTGAACAATTCGTGGCGGTCAGGAAATATCGTTGGCAAACTGCCGATGCTTTCGTATCGAAATTCGAGCAGGGGCTTGAAATTCGAGAAGGAACTGCTCAATATGTTCAGATAAAAAGCGTTGTTTTATTCAAAGATTTGCCCCTGGATAAATTGAAAGATACGGCTGTCCTGTCGCTTCAGGATGAATTTCAAACCATTTCGATGCCTGATTATCTAATCAATGATTTTCAGGCACGAATCACCGAGGGTGCAATTTCTCCCGACGACATGCCCCGGAACAGAATCTATCCCGTGGGAAGTACCCTGGGCTTGTTAATGGATTATTTGAATATCGATTGGAAGAAAAAGGTACAGCATGATTGCCCCAATTTTTCATTCGCAGATTTGCTGGTGGCGCAGCTTGGAATCGAGTCGGATCAGGCTGCTCAATTGCTGTCCAAAGCCGAAAAAAAATATGATATTAAGAAGATCAACGAGACGACCGAAAAACTGATCAATGATTACCGCGGGGGCTATGAGGATGAATTGAAATCTTTTGACGCGCAACCAGGATACCGGATGGAAATCTCTTTCGGTTATCAAAGTATCTCACGTTCACGATCGAGTTCGTGCAAGCGCTGGACAATGAGACAGGGAGAAATTTGTCTGTGCCGGCATTACAATGTTTATTCGCTCAAAAACAAAGACTTTTCATTCACGCTAACAAATAATGGTCTCTACGAAGAAACCGATTGGCAGGAAAAAAAGAAGAAAATAGTATTCTTCACCGACGAGATATCTGGTATTGCGCTGGATGATGCTGCCTTCAGCGTTGATCAGATTCAAAAGAAGCCATTTGACCGGATAAAAATATTTGGTAAGAATTTCGAATTTAGTTTCGCAGGTGATGGGGAAATTTCAGTTTCGGATAATTTGATTTCGGTGCGGTTTTGAAAATATGCTTTTTGCGGAATCAATCCGGTTTTGCAGATGATTAGATCCGAATGTCGATATTTGGTGCTATCGGGGGCTTTTAAACAGACATAAAGCTGTGATTCGCCCTTACCAAAAAAATCTTTAAACAAAAAGGTGCATGATGATTGCAAAAGTACTATCGAGAGGAACTTTCGTGCCGACGCCGGGCGATGGTGTCGGTGTGCTGGGGGGCAGCTATTACACCACGTTGAAAGGTGGCAATCTGGTTCGTGTTTTCAGTTTTACCAGTCGCAGCGATACCGTGGATGTGGCTTACATCGAATTTTCTGAGGATAATGGGCGAACGTGGAACGAGCCGGCGGAATGGCAAATGAAATTCAAACATCCAAAGGGAACCGGAAGACGGCATCCGCGGGGCGGCTATGTAGATCCTGCAACTGGGCGATATATCAGCATCTGGACCGAGGGCGTGCTTCCCACAGATGAACCGCTCGAAGGTATGCGGCATTGGACCCTGCATTACTCCGTGTCCGAAGATGGCGGTAAAACCTGGCGCGTGAGTGAGCAAATTGTTCACGAAGGTGATCTTTACGATGAAATTCATCATTTGCCGGGGGTGACCGTTGGTAAAAATTGTGTGATGATTGGTGATTTGGGACAGCGACCGATGACGCGCTCAGATGGCGTCATTCTGGTGCCGGTGCAAAGCAGTCCGGTGGGTCCTGATGGGGATTACATCAATCCTGGCGGCGGTTTCACGTATACCGATTGCATGCTGCTGATGGGACGCTGGCAGGTCGACGGACGACTTGCATGGCGTACGTCTGAACGTGTGGCAGGGAATCCGCAGCACTCGACCAGGGGCATGTGCGAACCGACAATCGCCGAATTAGGAGACGGTTCGTTGCTGATGATCATGCGCGGCAGCAACGATGCCCGACCGGAACTGCCCGGCTATCGCTGGATGGCGCGCTCCGGCGATGGCGGGCAAACGTGGACCCAGCCGGAGCCCTGGACGTATACCGATGGAACTCGCTTTCATTCCCCTAGTTCGTGCTCGCAACTGATAACTTGCTCCAACGGAAGGCTGCTATGGATGGGCAATATTTGCCGGCAGAATCCGCGCGGCAATCGTCCGAGATATCCCATTGTACTCGCTGAAGTTGATCAAAAAAGCGGTTTGCTGCTTAAAAAGTCAGTAACGATTATTGATGACCGTCAGCCCGGCGAGAGTGAGTTGTTAACGCTATCCAATTTCTATGTGCGCCAGGACCGCGAAACCGGCGACTTGCTGCTGCATTTGCCGCGCTTTTTCTCACAGACCCGGGATCAAGCTGATCAGTTGCGGTTCACCACGGATTTATATTTGTATCGAATAGAATTGATCTGAGTGAAGCAACGCTGAAAGCGGACGACGCGTATATCATTTGAAAATATCGTGATTTAGCTTGATTTGCGATTTGATATTCAAGGATCCAGGTTGATGATCCGTAACGGCTGGCTGTGGTTCCATACGATAGGTTTTGCTGGGGGTTTGACAGGTGTATCCCTGAAAGCATCGTCGGGATTAGCATTATCAGGCGCCGCTTAATCGCCGATGTATCGGAAATGTCCATTGCTGATGGGACTACCGATCAAAAATATGCGCTCGAATTTATCGAAAATACCTACCTGCGGACACCCGCTCGTATCTTCGGCTTATAGTTCCTTCAAAGCTGTCTCCGGAATCCTTACATTTCCTGAGTCAATGGTTGTTTTTAAGATTTGCGATGCCTCACGGGTTTCGAAACTGGAGTTTTGGAACCCGCAATGGAAAGCTCTCTCCGGCAGAATAATCAATTTTACTTGACTTTCACCGATATCTTTTATATATTAGCGCGTTAAAACAAAGTTAGACAGGCAAAACAATCGGCTTTTGTGCTTGTTATTATTAAAATAAAAACGAGACTCATTCGGGCATTTAGCTGGAAAATGAAACAGACAACTTTTCGATACTTTCAACCAAGGCAATGGGGTGGGGAAGAGGTGTGATTGGTTTTGAAGCGCACTATTTTGAGCAAGAAATTACGGCTGATTCTGCAGCTCTTTGAATATCTGTGGAACGGAAGACAAATAATCGGTTTCTCTTAGCAAACATGTTGACCAAAGATGATGATGAGTTCGATCTATGAGGCTACGGCGACGAATAAATAATTATGCAATGAGCCAGGGCGGTATTCAAAAAGTTACCAAAATACTCCGCGTGGCACTGGCGGGCAATCCAAATGCAGGCAAAACCAGCATCTTCAATGCGCTTACCGGGCAATCGCAGCATGTTGGAAATTATCCGGGCGTGACTGTTGAAAAGAAGACCGGTTATATCAAATACAAGGATACCCTCATCGAATTTGTCGATCTTCCGGGTACTTACAGTCTGACTGCATATTCCCTCGAGGAAGTTGTAGCCCGTGATTTCGTTATTAAAAGCACGCCGGACGTAATAATCGATGTCATTGATTCAACCAACCTTGAACGCAATTTGTATCTTTGCCTGCAATTTCAGGAATTGGGCGTGCCCGTTGTGGGTGCGTTGAATATGACGGATGAGGCAAAGAGCAAAGGTATTCACATAGATGAAAATTTACTCAGCCGGCTAATCGGGCTGCCATTTGTGAAAACAGTCGGCACGAGGGGCGAAGGCAGAGAGCAGTTGCTGGAAGCGGTGCTGAATGTCGCTAAAGGGCAAATCAGTTCAACCGAGCGGCATCTGAATTATGGCAGGGAGCTTGAGACGCAACACAATCTGTTGATTGCTATTTTAAAGAATGATGATCAATTTGCGCAAAATTATCCTTTGCACTGGATCGCGATCAAGCTGCTGGAGAACGATGGCGATGCGATTCAAAAAGTCAGGGCAGAGCACAATGCGGCAGAGGTCGTTCTTAAAGAAGCGCAGGAACGAAGAGACTGGATTAAAAGGCATTTTGGTGAAGATAGCGAAGTGGTGGTAGGAGAACAGCGTTATGCCTATATTCACGGCGCGTGCAAGGAAGCGGTGCAGGAGGATGATTCCAGCCAGCGCATCGATTATACTGAAGTCATCGATACCATCGTGCTGAATCGGTTCATGGGATTATTGGTATTCATATTGGTGATGTTTGCAATTTACCAATTGACGTTTGCCCTGGGTAATCCGGTCTCGGATTTGATCGATCTTTTTTTTGCCTGGCTCCAGAATGCAATCACGCAGACGATGCCAGTGGGCGTATTGCGGGATTTTCTTGTTGAAGGCATCATCGGAGGGGTAGGAGGTGTGCTGGTTTTTTTCCCGATAGTGTTGTTTTTATTCCTGGGGCTGTCATTTCTCGAAGATACCGGCTATATGGCGCGCGCCGCGTTCGTAATGGATAAATTCATGCATATCTTTGGCTTGCATGGACGCAGCTTCATCCCGATGATGGTTTCGACCGGCTGTGCCGTGCCAGGTGTGATGAGTGCGCGCACGTTGGTCAATCCGAAAGACCGTATACTGACAATTCTGGTAGCGCCGTTGATGATGTGCGGCGCCAAGACACCGGTAATTGCAATGCTGACCGCTTCGTTTTTCCCTGAAAATGCCGGACTGGTTTTCTGGAGCATCTGGTTTCTCAGTTGGGTTTTGGCGCTTATTTTGGCGCGCATTTTCAGAAATGTATTTTACCAGGGCGAGGCATCGCCGTTCGTAATGGAATTGCCGCCGTATCGTTTGCCCACCGTACGCGGTGTGTTAACTCATGTTTGGGAGAAAAGCTGGACTTATGTGAAAAAAGCCGGAACATTTATCCTGGCGGCTTCGATTCTCATCTGGTTTCTGCTCTACTTCCCGAAGCCTCCGAATTCGGCAAAACAGGGAGAACAAAATCCCAAAATTAAGAAAATAGAAGCCTTGACTCACAGCTTCGGCGGTCGCCTCGGTAAAATGATCGAACCGGTATTCGAACCGTGCGGATTCGACTGGCGCATAGATGTCGCACTCATTGCCGGATTCGCAGCGAAGGAAGTAATTGTATCCACGATGGGCATTGTTTACGGAATTAGTGAAGGCGATAGTCATGCTGAACTTCAAACTACTTACAAATCACCCCTCAAAGAAAAATTGAGAAACGATGGGCGTTACAACCCATCCAACATGCTGGCGTTGATGATTTTCGTGTTGACGTACATTCCGTGCATTGCGACGCTGGGTGTCGTGAAGAAAGAATTGGGACGATGGCGTTACCCGATCTTCATGGCGGGATATACCCTGGTCATTGCCTGGGTACTCGCTGCTGCTGCATATCAGATCGGGCGCCTGATTGGAATAGGATAAATCATGTGGCAATATATTATCGTATTCGCGGCGCTGATTCTGGCAATCCTTTTTCTCGTACGATATTATTATCGAAAATTCCAGGAGACCGGTTGTTCAGACGCGTGCTGCGATTGTCCGTTCAATCAAAAAACGTATTGCGCGAAATATGAAAAATCGCGTGAATCAGTCGTTCCCGGCAAGCATACCGGGAACGACACGCAACGATGAAGCATTTTATATGCCGGTTACGCGAAAAGAACAAAGCTCGAAAGGCTTGATATGAAATTTGAATGCCCGATCGCTGATTTCTATTTCAGCGGGCACCTGATTTTCGAGCGCGGTACAGGCTTCAACCGTTTTGATTTTAAATCCGGCATTCACTTCAACCATTCCGCGCGAACCATGCGCCTCGTACAGCCGAATGATTATTCCTCCACCATCCTCTGCCGGTTTAACGGTATCTACGATGACACTATCCTTCGAAACGCTCAACAATGATTCCAGACATCTCGTCGAACCGCCCGCGGATTTTTTGACGCGCGCCAGCAGCGGATTATTGAGCTCCAATGCACGGCTGACCGTCGAACCGTCAGTCCATCGCCCGTGATGCGGATAGATAGCGTAGGTAATTTCGTGTGCGCCCAGGTCTGCGGTCGGATCCGGCATATCCGAGCCCCGGAGCAGGGTGATGCGCATTTTGTGTCCCTTGACATCGTAGCCGTATTTGCTGTCGTTTAGCAAGCTAACACCGTAATCATCCTCTGACAAATCGATCCAGCGATGACCGCATACTTCGAATTTCGCCTGATCAAGATATTGATTTTTGTGCGTGCTGCGTTCGATGGCGCCGAACTGGATTTCATAAGTCGCTTTCTTTGATAAGAGATCCACGGGAAATGCCACCTTCAACAGCACCTGGCGCTCTTGCCAGTTGAAGCGAGTTTTGAAATCGATCCGATTCAGATGATCGTAAAGCATAATATCCTGTTCCATGCTCGATTTGCGGAAGCTGCGCTTCACACGGATCAACATGCGAACCGGTCCGGTTTCAAGCACTTCGATAGTTGCGTCATCATTCAGTGGATACTGCCGTAATTCAAATGTATCGTGGATGTTCCAGGCAGCTTCGGTATCGGGACCATCCTGAAATAGCTCCATCACATTGGCGGCTTCGCCATCGGGGATGATTTCGCGCTCCAGCTTTCTATCGACCAGACTCTTAATCGTACCATCCGGATTCAGGGTCAGGGTGAAGTATCGGTTTTTAAACGTCAGCCCGTCGTGCGCCAGCGATGTTTGCATTTTATCGCCGTGCGGTTTATCGGAGGTCTCATAAGCCGTTGCGCTTAACGGAGCGACCGGACTGGAATAGATCAGCAGGGAGCCGGTGTGGGTTGTCTGAATTACCACAGGCTGCCCGGTTTCATCCCGGATGGATCGCACAGATTTCAGCGCCGCATCATCCAACTCAATCAAACCGCGATGGGAGAAAGAAAGCGGATTGAAGACAATAACCGAATTGGCAAGCGCGGAAAGGTTGTCGGTTAATTTTGCCAGGAGGCTGTCAATCCCTTGCTGTGCTTTATGAGCAGCGTCTTTCATTTCACCCAGCGTATCCTGATAAACCTGGTGAATGGATGACCCCGGCAGATCGTCGTGGAACTGATGGAGCAGCAACACACGCCAGAGCTCTTCGAATTGCTGTGCAGAAAGAGCGACTCCAAAGGGTTTGGCGACGATGCTCAGCAATTCGTAATTCCGCAGCAGGATTTCCAGTTTTCGGTTCGTTTTTTTGACATCCGCCTGTGTGGTATAAGTTCCGCGATGGGTTTGCAAATAAAGCTCATCATCCCAAACAGGCAGTTTGTCAATCTGTTTTTCGACTTTTTCGAAATACGCTTCCGCCCTGCCAATGGTCGTTTGCGGCAAGCCGGGATAATTTTTAACGCGCTTCGCATATTCCAGCATTCCCATGGTGACACCGCCTCCGCCATCGCCATGCCCGAACGGAAACATGACCTCGTCGTAAACGTCTTTTTGCGCAAAATTTTCCCATCCCTCTGCCAATTGATCAGGTTTGGGATATCCGCCATAAAAATTGTGCAGCAGCGGGATGTGCGCTATTACTTCGGTACCGTCAATTCCTTTCCATTTGAAAAGGTGCACCGGAAATTTCTCCTTCGCCTGCCAGTGCAGTTTACTCGTCAAGAAGAAGTCGATTTCGGCGTGTTTCAGAATGGTTGGCAACGTGCCCGGATAACCGAAAACATCTGGCAGCCAGCAGGTGCGCGTTTTGACACCGAATTCTTTCTGAAAAAACTGGTTGCCATAAATCATCTGGCGCAATAACGATTCACCGGAGGGTACGTTGCAGTCGGATTCCACCCACATTGCGCCGCAAACTTCCCAGCGACCGGTAGCAGCCCATTGTTTGATTTCATCGTACAGCGCCGGATAGTGCTCTTTGACGAAAATATATAAATGCGGCTGCGAGCCAATGAAAACATAGTCAGGATATTTTTCGAGCAAGCGAATGACGGTCGAGAATGTGCGCCCGGATTTTCGGATCGATTCCGAGTAGGGCCAAAGCCATGAAACATCGATATGTGAATTTCCTACCAGGTGGATTTTTCCGGATTCATTGTCATGCCCGATTTCCGGCAACCGGTCTTTCAGCAATTGTGCTGCTTGCTGTAGCTCATTCATAAACACATCATTGCCATTGGTCAGGTCAACTGCGAGCAACACATCTTCCAGCAATTTTTCTTTCAATTTTTTTCGACGCCCGTTGGATTCGACTTGCGCCGATTCTCTCAGCACTTGAACGTCGTAATAGAATGCCCGGACGACTTCGTTAATCGTTACTGTCTGGAAGGAAATTGTTGAAAAATCTTCACTGTATCGCTCCGGATCTCGCATTGCCCCCAGCAGTGACATCATTTCGACGCTGAGGGTCACGCTTTTGCCTTTGATTTCTTCCTTGATGGGTATGAGTCCGTGATTGTTGTCGATGCCGGCGTAAGGACGATCATCGATATACAGCAGCGCTTCACCATTGGCTATTTTAAAATTAAAATAATTTCTATCTTTGGGAATCGTATAATTTATTTTAAATTCTATCGTAGCCAGGGGTTTGAACTGAGTACCCGGCTTAAAATCCAGCCAGTCTGTTACGTAATTGATGTCACCAGGATTATTGTATTCCGCCAGTCGGTATTTCCAGCCATCAATTCGCTCTGCCGATGTAACCATTTTTTGCTCGAGAACATCGATTTTGCGGCTTAAGATTCGTTCGTGCATATATTGTCTCCGATGATAATTAAAATGGTTGGTTCAGGTTGAATTTAAAAGTGCTTAATATACTAAAAAATTCCAGAAGATCAAAGGATTATTCAACACTCGCGATGATCATTCAGATGCCGTTTCCCAAGCGCAGTATTCAGGGCGGCGAATCCTGCCAAAACTCGGAAATCACCGCTATCCGGCGATTACGCACATTGAAATTTTGAACTTGACATTTGCTGCCAGTTTTTATATATTGAAAATTCGAATATTCAGTACTTGAATGATTACCAGCAGATCGCGTAAATATCGCCTTGCATTCCGGGAATGACGGGCTCGAAATATAATTTAGCGCAATGGCAAAAAGGAAAGCTGGGCTATCAATAGCGCCCGTTGATTCAATTCCTGTCCTTGCGCGTTAGTTGCAGCATGCGGCGCCTCTGGCTGGGCAGCGTAGAGTTGAGGGATCGATCAGCGAACTGGTTGATGAATGGATGAAAAAGATTGCGATCACTTCCTGTGGCATCGAAAAGTTTTTGGATATGGTGAGACCGAATGTTTAAAAAATGCGGTGCATGTAAAAAAATATGGAATACGGTTGATGAATTTGTAAATGATCCCAATGTCAAGGTGCTCTGGTTGCAGGTGATTCCCGGAATTCCAGATGCAAATTGCATCATATTTGAGCATCGGGATTGCGGCAGCACGGTATCCGTTCTAACCCCAAAACTTCGTCATCTGCTCAGAAGAGAATTCAATTATACGGAAGATTTGTACGGAACAGAAGCATGCAATAACCATTGCAATACGCGCAATACAATGGCAGCATGCGAAAAAGAATGTGTCAATGCCCAGGATAGAGAGCTCGCCCGGTTGCTGGTTGCTCTGAAATGGGCTGATCAGGAAGATTGAGTGTGTTTAGTTGGAAGTGCCACTCAGGGAATTCACGAGTTTTGGCAGAGAAGATTCACAGGAACAAATTTCGTATTTGGTGGCTATACCAAAAGTCCTTATTTCTTCGCCCTGAGCGGAGTCGAAGGGTGATAAGTCATTGTTAATTCGGTATGCTTCGATTCCGCTCAGCATGAAAATGTTAGTTCTCGTTCATGCACTATTTAAACATTACAGCCGATGGACAAAGATTAATTCATCTTTTAAAAACGGAGTGAGAAATGGCAGCGAATTCGAAAATTTTAATCATCGATGACGATGAAGACTTTCGTATTTCCATTCGGACCTTACTGGAGAGTCAGAACTACGTTGTTATCGAGGCGGAATCAGGTAAAAAGGGGCTGCAAAAACTGAAACAGGAAAAACCCGATTTAATCGTTCTGGACATTATGATGGAAACCATCGATGAGGGCTATAGTCTCAACCAGGTCGTTAAATTTCAAAAGGACTACAAGGATTATAAAGATATTCCGATTCTGATGGTGTCATCGATTCAGGAAGATCCGCTCTCGCGTTTTCCGAAAGCCATGGGACAGGTCGATATGATTACCCCGGATCAATATATGACGAAGCCGGTTGATATACCGAAATTCCTCGAATTGGTAAAAAAGCTGATTCAAAAATAACCTGCGGGATTTGCGTGCTTTTGCGCAGCGCTTGATAATTTGTCGAATCACAAATAGATGATACAACCAGATGACTGATGAACGCCAGCAACAAAAAAGAATCATTGTGATTGATGATGATCCGGTGATGCGGCTTTCCTGTTTGAAAATTTTAAAAAAAGAAGGTTTTTTTGTCGAAGCCTTTGAAGATGGTGAGATGGGTTTGGCGCGAATTCGAGAGCAAAAACCCGATCTACTCGTCGTCGACTTGAAGATGCCCAAAATGGGCGGACTTGAAGTCATCAGCCGGGTAAAGCAAATTGATCCTGACATCTGCATCGTTGTGATCACAGGGTACGCCACAATCGGCACCGCGGTCGAAGCCATGAAGACCGGCGCTTATGATTTTTTGCCCAAACCGTTTACGCCGGATGAGCTCCGCTTAATTGTCAATCGAGGCTTTGAACGGATAGAGCTATCGCGACAATCAAAGCGTTTAAAAGCCGAAAAAGAGAAAATTGAGCGGCGTTTCATTTCATTCGTATCTCACCAATTGCAATCCCCCCTGGTTGCTGTTCAGCAATATCTGGATGTTCTTCAGCATTTGGGTGATTTGCCGAAAACTGCCGGACAGCGGAAAGACTGGATAGACCGATCCATTGCGCGTATCAAGGAAATGCGGGCAATTGTCAATGATTGGTTAACCATTTCGAAAATCGAAAGCGGGCAATTCGTTGCCAATCGGGAATTGCTTCCTATTCTGCGAATCATTGAGGATGTAATCGACAGCTATTCTCTCCAGGCAAAAGAACAAGAGATTGAGCTGGCGAGCGACATGCCAGAGCAACTGGATTCAATAAAATGCCATGAGGAATGCCTGCGAATGCTGGTTTCAAACCTTATCAGCAATGCGATTAAATATACGCCTTCCGGAGGAAAAGTCAGCGTAAAAGCCCGGGAAGACGCGGATGGTATTTATATCAGTGTTACGGATACGGGCATTGGCATTCCATCGGATAAGCTGGAAGTCATTTTTGAAGAATTCTATCGGATAAAATGCGAATCGACCAGGCATATAGCAGGGACCGGACTTGGTCTGCCAATTTGCAGAAAAATCGTTACTGAATTGGGAGGAACGATTGAAGTTACCAGTGCAGAGAAACGCGGCTCAACCTTTACGATTCGCTTACCAAAAGAAGCTTCAACGAATTGAATGCGGATGCAATGAGCTATAGCGCAGCAATCTTCCAAAACAATGGTACGTAAGCTCAAGTATCTAAAGTATGTTCAGGAAAAAAATGCATGTCAGTTTTAAAAAAAGTTACCCAACGGGGAGGTAATTATTGTTAATACCAATATTGAAAACGATTTCCCTGCGGGCCAGAATAATTATTACCTATAGCATCATCCTGGGAACGGGCGGCTTGCTCACATCATACGTCGGATCGAGAATTACCACGTCGACCATATTGAATCAGGCTTCGAGCAAAGTGCATCATGATATGAACACAGCGAAAATGGTCTACGAGCAACAATTGTTTAAAATAAAGCAGAGTGTGAACCTGGCGCTTTTCGGTAGAAAAATTGAAGCACAAATTTCACCCGATGAAAAAAATACCCTGATTGAACATTTAGAAAAGATCAGGCTGCAAAATGACCTTGATTTTCTGACGCTGGTTGCTCCGGACGGTCATACGATTGTGCGAACGCCGAATCAACGGCTCACAGGAGACAATGTTTCCTGGCTGCCTCTGGTTCAAATTGCACTGAAGGGTGAAACGGCGGCTACGACTGAGGTACTTTCTAAAGAAGCACTGCAATTGGAAAATCCCGAATTGGTAGAACAGGCTCACATCAAAATAATTCCTACCGAGCAAGCGATGCCCAGTACCAAAACGGAAGAAACATCTGGAATGGTACTGCTGGGAGCCGCACCTGTGGAATTCAACGCAGGGCGAATCGGCGCCTTATATGGTGGGACGCTTATGAATAATAATTTTAAAATTGTTGATCGTGTGTGGGATATTGTCTATGAAGGTGAGAAATTTGACTCTCAGGATATCGGTACGGTGACAATTTTTTTTAACGATTTGCGTATATCCACCAATGTGAAAACTGAGGCAGGCACGCGAGCAGTTGGCACAAGGGTTTCCAACGCCGTCGCAGAAGCCGTGCTCAAACAAGGTCAACGCTGGGTAGATGAGGCATTTGTCGTCAATGATTGGTATATCAGTGAATACGAACCAATTAGAAATTATAACGGAGATATTATCGGCATTTTATATGTCGGACAACTGCGAAAAGCATACACATCTATCCGCGATAAGGTGGTGCTTACTTTCCTCGGGATTGCTTCAATCGGATTTTTCATCATTGTTGCGATCAGCTACTTGATCACGCGAACGATTACCAAGCCGTTGGGAGAAATTGTCAAAGCCACCGAATCGATCACCAAAGGCGACCTTGATCATGAAGTGAGGGTTTCGTGGAAAGACGAAATCGGAAAACTCGCGTTATCTTTCAATATTATGGTTGCCAGCCTGAAAAAAATGCGTTCGGAATTGGAGGAGTGGGCGAATACCCTGGAACAAAAAGTGAAAGAGCGCACAGAAGAACTGGTTGCGATGCAAAAAAAAGTGGTTCAGGCACAGCGCCTGGCTTCGGTTGGCAAATTAGCCGCCGGAATCGCACATGAAATAAATAATCCGCTGGGCGGTATCCTGGTGTTTAGCTCACTCGTACTGGAAGATATGCCTGATGATGATCCGAACCGTGAAAATATTCAGGAAGTGATCAATCAAACCATGCGCTGCCGGGATATTGTAAAAGGCTTGCTCCAGTTTTCGCGCCAGGAACAGGGCAAAACCGATTATGTAAAAGTCAACGATGTGTTAAACATTACGCTGTCATTGATTGAGAAACAGGCGCTATTCCATAATATCGAAGTCATCCGTGAATTCGATTCGGATTTGCCTTCTATCCTGGGAGACGATTCCCAGTTGCAGCAAGTTTTTATGAATATCATTCTCAATGCAGTACAGGCGATGGATGAAGTCGGCAAACTGATTATTCGCACACATCATGATTCGAAGCACGATATGGTGAATGTAGAAATCGAGGATACCGGCTGTGGCATCCCCCCCGATTTGATTGACCGAATTTTTGATCCCTTTTTTACAACTAAGGAGGTTGGCAAAGGAACGGGATTGGGATTGGCTATCGCGTATGGAATTGTTACCAAGCATAATGGGCGAATGTCTGTCAAAAGCACGGTTAAAAAAGGGACAACTTTTACGATAAAAATTCCGGCTGCCGATAATGCAAATAATGATAAAAAGCAGTCCGGGGAATTAATCGAGGCTTTGTAGAGAAATAAATTAAGTTACTGAAATCTATTGATAATGGATAGATTAAATTTGAATTTTTGCTTGTTTCTTTTACGCTTTTTTTGTATATTTAATTGCGTCATGAGGTACCTGAACTATAAAATGACTAGATCGGATAGGGAGAGTTTTGGCAGCATCGAAAGTGCCTGAGATATTGCTTACACTGAAAAGGGGGCGCGCGAAAACTCAGAATTACAGAATGGATGTCATACATTTGATCATCTAAAGTATTCGGGGCAATAGAAAGATGCAATTCATAACTTGAAAATTATCCCTCAATGCGTCCTGCTTTTCAACCTTGCTTTTCCTACTCCAGAATTTCTTGAGCATCAAGCTTGCGAATATTTACCAATCGAAACGCAAAAAACACGGAAATCTTTTCTGCCTGACAATTGTTTGATTTTTGAAATATTGTCCGGGGGTGATACAGACAGGTTGCTGTTTTTTAGCCGCTAATCAACCGAAAAAGGCTGTTTCGAATATTTTAAGCATGCGTAAATTCTATTTGAATCGTATCAAGTGTGGTTCTATCGATGAAAAATACAAAGCATAATTTCAGGATATCGAGAGCGTTAACAGAATTAACCGAAAGGCAGATTTCGTATCTCGACCAGGAAGTCGCAGAAGGCAAGGCATGGGAATTGTATTGCAATGGGCAGGTGATTCAACCAACCGTATTCGAAAATCGCCTGTCGGGAATCGTAATTGATGAATCTGAGCAATATTTTGTCGAGACCAAAGTGGAAAAAAATCAAATCATTGCTACCTGCAATTGCGGCATTCGCGGGCAGGTTTGCAGACATGCAGTCGCATTATTGCATTGCTGGATAAGCGATGGTGATGGCTTCCAGGATGTTGGGAATTCACTCAGGATGCTAGAAACCAAAGATAAGCAGGAGTTGCTGGAAATCATAAGCCGTATGATAGTAAAAAATCCTCAAAATATTGCTTGCTGTGCCGATGAAGATTTGGTTTATGATGAAAGCCTCGATCTGGACAGCTTTCTTTCGGTTCATGATGACAATTAAAGCGGCATTGTGTGCATCAAATCATACGGGATTGAATGCATCTCATAAAAAAAAATGCAGAAGGATTTAAATTTGAGTGTAAAAATTTAAAATAATGACGATTTTATAAAATAGAGACACTGACCAAAATTTTTTCGGCAGTGGCAGGGGGATTGATGAAATAAACCATTTGATGACAGCAATCTCATGGTTTTTTTTGTACTCGCAAAGAAATTTATTTATTAAGTTATTTAGAAATAGTAAATAAACTATTATAAAAAGAATATATTTCTGATTAACAGGAGGATGGAGATGATTTTTCGTGGTCTGATCATTCTAATGTTGCTTCTTGGGATGTGTTATGCAAATGTTCAGCCCGATACAACTCATTTCGATATCGATCCCGTGCTGTTTCCGGTTCCGGAGAATCTGGTGCCCAATGTGAAGTTCTGGATCGATGTTTTTTCAAAATATACCAGTCAACAGGTCATCCTCCATGATAATACAAATCTCAATATCGTTTACGATGTAATAGATTTTCGCGAGCATTATGGCAATTCGGTTGTAATCACCAGAAAGCATTGGAAAAAAGTGGATCAAAGCCGAGATAAAATAAAAAAAACGCTTCTCAAGCTGGCTGATATGAGAACGGAACAACTGGAAGAATTATCTGAAGATGAATTAAAAATATATGAGGCTTTTCCACCGCCTCGAAATCGTTCGGCATTTCGGCGAGCTGCTTATCGAATCCGCGGTCAAATGGGACTGCGCGATAAATTCGAAGCCGGACTGATCCAATCCGGGCAATATATTGAAGAGATGACAAGAATTTTTGAACAGCATGCAATACCGCAGGATTTAATGTATCTGCCACACGTGGAATCGTCATTCAATATTAAGTCGTATTCACGGGTGGGTGCTGCTGGTATGTGGCAGTTTACGCGCCGAACAGGAAGACGGTTCATGAAAATAAATTATGCGATCGATGAACGGTGCGATCCATTTTATTCCACAGAAGCCGCAGCCAAATTGTTGAAACATAATTACGGTGAATTGCGAAGCTGGCCCATTGCTATAACTGCATACAATCATGGTTTAAACGGCATGCGCAGAGCAAAAAAGATCTGTGGTACATCCGATTTGGGCGTCATCGTTAAAAAATATAAAAGCCGATCCTTCGGTTTTGCTTCGCGTAACTTCTATGCCGAATTTGTCGCAGCAGTCCATGTCAGAAAAAATTATCAGGAGTATTTTCAACAAATTACATTCGATGTGCCCTGGAAATTTTCATATTTGATAATTCCGCGCCATACTGATATACGCAAACTGGCTAATGATTTGGATTTGAATATCCAGATAATTAAGGAGATGAATCCAGCATTCAGGAAACCTGTTTTGCGAGCAGAAAAACATATTCCCCGCGGATTTCAGCTTCGGATTCCATGGAGACCGGGGGAAGAAATCGATGCGCTCTATGCGAGTATTTCAGGAAAACAGATGCATCGCAAAAGTACCGATCCCGATTTGCACCTTGTAGAAGCCGGTGAAAGCCTGGAATCAATCGCGCGAGAGGAAAACGTACACATCGATTCCTTGCTTGCTTTTAACAACATACAAAATCGCCATCGAATCTACGCTGGAGACATGCTAAAACTTAGCAGCAGCAACGCCATAATTGAGGACCGCCAAGCCGAGGTTAACAAACCTGAGCTGGCTCAATCTTCTCCGACGGATGCGATAACGGTTCCCCGACAATCAGAAGAGCAGGAAAAACTCGCTGCGGCGAGTTCTGTTAAAATCCCGCAACCTGCAGCTATTGAATCGAGTGAGATTAATCTGGTCAAAATCGACACGGCAGAAATTGCTTCACAGCCTATATCAATCAGTACACACGATGCGATGGAAGGTGAACAGAATGATGTGCAAGTGGTCTGGAATGAGGTCCCAATCGAACCAGTGAATATCGAAAGACCTTCGTATATTGGCGATAGATTCGATCGATTTCAACATCTGAATATCGTCCCGCCAGCACCGCCGCAAAATAAAGTGCGCGTTCGACCGAATGAAACTTTGGGTCATTTTGCCGATTGGTTGGAAATTCCCACACAAAATCTACGCAAAATAAACGGTTTAAAATATGGTCAGGATATCCAGATAAATGATCAGATTCGACTTATATTTGCGAATGTCGCGTGGGAGGATTTTCATCGTCGCCGTGAGGAATACCACAAAAGCATTGAAGAGGATTTTTTCGAACATTTCAAAATCGAGAATGTCCTGATCCATTCAATGAAAGAGGGGGAAAATGTCTGGTACCTTTGCAAGCAAGTCTACGAGATACCTTATTGGCTATTGCTGAAATACAACGCCCATATTGATTTAAAACGGCTAAAGGTAGGCGATGAAATTATCATTCCGGTGCTATCGGCAATCACTTCGATGAAACCTGGTGGAAAACCGGAAATAAAAGGGCAGGTCTGAGATGAATTTATCCTCTGTATTATCTTCCTGTTGAAACACTGTCAATCCTCCAATTCGATCAAAGTTGCTCCTGCGTCACCTTCATTCCATGCAGCCTGGCTTTTTCGTTTCACTCTGGGATGTGATTTCAGAAATTGGTTAATCCCATTTTTAAGCACACCGGTTCCTTTTCCATGTATTATTCTGAGTTCGGTCAATCCAGCGAGTAGCGCCGAGTCGATGAATTTATCAACTTCATCAATTGCATCTTCCAATCGCATTCCGCGAAGATCGATTTCAGTTGAAATTTTGTCCGGCATCGTATAGCTGTGTGACTGAAATGGCGCCGTCTTCGTCTTAGCAGCCTGACTATCTGGAAGCATTCGCAATTCACTCAGCGGAACACGTATCTTCATGCTGCCTGATTCGATTTGAACTTTGCCCGACGCATCCTGCAATTCCCGAATCGTTACCTTCAATTTAAATTTTACCCAATAAGCATGTTGTCCGGGCTCGATCTCCTCTGGCTTCATGCGTTTCCAGGGAATTTTTTCCTTTTTTGTGGTTTCCAGTTTTGTCAGGTTGCGGCTTTCCATTGAAACAGAACGGAGTTGTTCACCAATTAATTCCTTTGCCGATTTGATTGCTTCACGCGTGGCATGTTTTTCCCGGATTTCTTTTATTGCCAATTCCACGGCAGCATTCGCTCGCTTAACAATTTGCTCCGCCTCTTCAATAGCTTTCTTTTTAAGTCGCTTTTCCTCTGAATGGTGTTTTTCGGTTAGTTCCTGGTATTGATTGGTTAATTCGTCCAGGTGTAATTGCTTGCGTTTCAAATCGTCTGCCAGTTTTTGGTGCCGGCTGATTTGGTGGTCGAGGATTGAAATAAGATCCTCCAATTTGGCTTTGTCGGCGCCGACATAGGTTCGGGCGCGTTGAATGATCTCTTTTGGGATACCCAGGCGTTGAGCAATTTCAAAAGCATAACTTGATCCTGGAATTCCAATCCGAAAGCGGTATGTCGGTTCCAACGTGGCTTTATCAAATTCCATTGAACCGTTTTCAATGCCGGATGTTACATGTGCGAAAGCTTTTAGCGAACCGTGGTGAGTGGTCACGATTGTGATGCAGCCTGTTTGATTCAGTTTCTCCAGCACGGCTTTGGCGAATGCCGCTCCTTCTTCGGGATCAGTTCCTGAACCGATTTCATCGATCAAAACCAGGCTTCGCTTGCCAGCCGATTGGATGATATGTTTCAATTGTTTTATTCGCGATGAGAAAGTAGACAGATCGTTCTCAATGGATTGCATATCACCAATATCAGCAAAGATATCCTCGAAAAGGGAAAATTCCGAATCCGGGAATACAGGGACATGGAAACCGCTTTGAACCATCAAGTGCAGCAAGCCCACCGTTTTAATGGCAACTGTTTTGCCGCCCGCATTCGGTCCAGTAATTACCAGGCAATTAAATTTTTCTCCGATTTCCAGATTCAGAGGAACGACATGGTCGCGTTTCAACTGGCGCAGCAGCAATAAAGGATGCCTGGCTTGTAGCAGATTGATTTTATTGGATTGATTTATAATTGGCTGGCTTCCGGATATTTCAGCGGACAACTGAGCACGTGCGCTGATATGATCGAAAGTTGCCAGGCAATTCAGATTGTTGAGAAATGCGTCTGCATGTTCCCTGATCCTGTCCGTAAGCTCGGTTAAAATTCGCTCTACTTCGCGCTCTTCTTCCAGCCGCAAGCGACGAATCTGGTTATTCATTTCCAGGGTTTCGATTGGTTCCATGTACAGGGTTGCGCCACTGGATGATTGATCGTACACAATTCCCTGAGCCCGACTTCGCTGCCCTTCTTTGACCATGAGAACCATTCGTCCATCGCGCAGCGTAACCAGGTTTTCCTGAAGATACCCTTTTTCCGCCCAGGTTTTTTGAATCGATTCCAGTTTTTTGCGAATCCTGCTTTCGGTAGTAAGAATCTGATTCCGCAACTTTTTGAGGGTATCGCTGGCGGTATCCTTAACCTGAACGGTTTCCTCGTCGATGGTCCGTGAAATTTCGTTCTCAACTTCCAGCAGTGAAACAAGTTGTTCTGCGAGCCCGATTAGCAGAGGATAGATGTCCATATCCTTTCGAAGGAATGCGTAAATCCGCCTGGAGATAACGGATATTTTTTTCAATTGCAGGATCTCTGCCGGATTGAGAAAATTGCCGATAGTGCGTGCTTTCTGTATCGAATGCGTGATATCATCGAATGCATCGATTGGGAAAGCTTTGCCGGCATCGATTATTGTTCTGAATTCAGTGACAAGTGATAAACTGCGTTCAATCCATTTAGCATCCGTGGATGGAACCGTTGAAAGAAACCGTTGGCGAGTGATTGGGGAGAGTGCACAATTGGCAAGGTGGTTCAGGATTTTATTGAATTCAAGTATATCAAATAGCGCTGTGTCCAATTTTACCTTCGTCTGTTTTTGCGTCCGGATGGATTAAAACCTGATCGATTATTTCTGAAAAATCCGCTACTGCCACTATCGCGAAGCTCCTGCAAGAATTGCTGTGCCCTGGGATTATTGGGATCTTTCGACAGACTTCGTACAATTTCCGCTTCAAAATTTTTGGCTCCGGGAAAGATGACGCTGAATCCCTGGTAGATGAGCGGTGCCATGCGCATAGCGGGTTTCAGGAAAACTGATCTTTCCCGTTGTGCGTCCAATGGTCCGGAAAAAGGTGTCAACCTGATAAGCATTGCGACCAGGCTCACGACGATGCATCCCTGGATAAGCCCTAAAATACCGCCAGCCACGTGGTCTGCCCGCTTTGCTTTTTCGCTGGGATTAATTTCGAACTGCAATTTTTGCACTATCAGCCGCATGAAAAACCAGCCGGCGGAAAGGATAATTGCAAAGGCAATGATGGTCAGTAGAATGCGGTCGGCCTGGAATGAAGAGCTCAGGTAATCTGCGAGCCGACCCATGTGGTTAACCGCAAAGAACATTACGATCATAAAACCGAAGAAACCGATCAAATTGTCGATACAACCGTTTTTATATCCTTTCCATGTGAAATAGCCGATTGCAATGACAATTGCAACGTCCCAAAAGCTAAAACTCATCTTAGATCGTCCTTTGGGTTTGCTTTTGAAAAGGTTAATAATGCAAAAAGTGAACAGGGGAGATGAAACCACGCACTCTGTTCACTTTTTTCACTTTGAATTAATACTGCTTAAGGATATTCTACTAAGCCAGTTTTGATCGCACCAGTTCCTGTATTTTTTTCCCATCGGCTTTGCCCTTCAATTCTTTCATGAGAATAGACATCACTTTGCCAACATCCTTGATACTCGATGCGCCCGCTTTCTGTATTGCCTCATCAATTACCTGACTCAACTCCTCTTCAGAGAGTTGCCGGGGCAAATACGACGAAATTATCTCTAGTTCGTGGATTTCTTTATCTCGAAGGTCTTGCCTGTTGCCTCGTTCGTAAAGCTCTATCGCTTCCTTCCTTTTCTTGGCAGCGTTTAGAAGAACTGATATCTCTTCATCCTGAGTTAGCTCTGCGCGTTTGTCGATCATCATGTTTTTCATCTGGGAAACAACCAGGCGCAATGTTGCTACCCGTTGCTTATCTCCAGATTTCATCGCAGATTTAATGTCTTCCATCAATTTGGCTTGAATACTCATCAGAGTGTGACCTTTGTTTACATTCCTTCCAGCATAAGCATACGCCGTTGCTTCCTTCTCGCAGCATTCAGTTTGCGTTTGCGCCGCTCGCTCGGTTTTTCAAAATGTTGATGCTTTTTAATATCAGACATCAAACCGGCTTTTTCGCAAGCTTTTGTAAATCGACGGAATGCCTTTTCGAACGTCTCTCCATCTCTTACGATAACACTGGGCATAAATTGCATAACCTCCTTTCATCGTTTTATGCCATTTTCAAAAAATGAATATCATTTTGCCCCCATACGTGAACCGTACTTTCACGTTCATGTTTGATTCATTTAATTACACAATGACATTTATTTGGGCATTAATTATTTAAAAGCCAATATAAATAAATAATCCTTGAAAATCAAGAAATTTTTATAAATTTTGAAGATCAATGCCAGATGCGTTGAACCTGTGTATCAATTTGGCAACATTTCCGATGATCGCAGTGCTGCCGTGCACTTGCCATCCCGGAACTATGTTGCCTATTTTTCAGTAAGTATAAAAAAATCGTGCAGCAATTTGCTATCGGTTCCGGGCTTGCCTTTGCAAAGAACGTTCGAAGATCAACTGATTCGTGTCAATCGCCCATGTTGTGAAAACTAACTATTTCAATCCCAATGAAACGATCGTCCGCCTTGAGAGCCAATCAACGCCGGCTGCTGCAAATTGGTGATTAACGCTTATTGGATACGCCCATGACAACCAAACTCACGTCACGTTTGCATGTACGTAGCTATGAAATTGATTCGTTCGGCCATGTGAATAACGCTGTTTTTCTGAATTATCTTGAATTTGCGCGCTCGGATTACCTGAGACAAAAGGGTATGAGTTTCAGCGATTTTCATAACTGGCGAAGTTATCCGTTTGTCGTCGATATTCATATCAAATATAAAAATCCGGCGCTGTTCGGTGATGAATTGGAAATAATCGGCTGGATCAGCAAAGCCAGTCGAACCAGTTTTACGCTGTCGCACGAAATTTATAATGCAGCAACTGGCAGGTTATTAATCCAAGCAGACGTAACGCTGGTTTTTGTGGATGAAAATCAGCGACCAACCGCCATCCCTGAAATTTTCAGAGAGAAATTTGAAATTGAAAGGTGAGGGCATTTTTTATGGATGGTTTCTGAATTCTGATGGAAACTGAGTTTTTTGAGGAAGCAGGTTCTCATTAGCTTGCATAAACTGCTGGTATTGCTGTTTCGTTGAATTTGACTTGCGTGTCGCGGCTAAAGATATTCGGTCCTTGCTCAAATAATCAACTCTATTTCTGTTGTAGCTAGTTTTTGCTGGCAATCGACTGCAATACCTGGGATTCCTGACTGAACATCGGAAACATTGCGATACAGGAGAAGAAATAGAATGCTGCCGCTACCAGAGTGCCCATTTCAACAGCTTTATGTTGCAAAATATACCCAATCGTTCCCAGGATGCTTAAAAATCCGCTGGTTAACAGGAGCCAACCAGTGAGGGTGCGAAGTTTTATGGAACTGATAAGGCTGACGCCGAATAAAATACAGGTGATGCCGAGGAAGGTAGAGCCCAGCATGTCATGATTGAAAGCGAAAGAGTGCCCGTTCAAGTGACCCCATCCGTTAAAATTAGCGATCAACGCATATTTTTCCAAATCGTTGCCTGTCGCTGTGAACTGCCGCGCGAGACGAAGGGTCGATGTGAATAGCCTGAAGTATGTTTGTGAACAAAATATGAAATAAACCAATCCTGATATGCCTGCCAGATTCGATAAAAAATACTGAAGCCGCCTGGTTAAACTGAAGATACCAACGATAATCGGAACCTGAATCAGCGTAAACAGGAACATGATGAAAGGTCCTACAGACCATTCCAGGGGATGGTTCGCAACGAATATGATATTCTCTTCAATCGAATTTTGGGCATCGGGTTGCGGAAGCAGGAAAAATGAAATGAACCACACCAGAATAAGCCCGGCAGCAACCAGCGAGAATATTGCACTCAATTTGAAAATAAATGCATTAATTTTGGTGTATTCTTCATACATTGAGTGACACTCCTGAATAAAAGTGGATGAATTGATTTCTGAGACCGGTTCTTCCCGGATTCAATTTTCAAGTATAGGATTTTTTTTTAAAAGAGTCAATAGTTTTTCTATAAAATTAGCTGATACTTCGCCAATTACTTATTTTGAAGCTGTCGGAGCCGGAATCGGAACCTTTGTGTATTAGAAGAATTAAGATCCGCTCCAAATAATCATTGCACCTTTGCATTGCTTACCTTATCTTTACTTATCTTATTATATCCCATCGCCCTGGCAGGAGAGGCACCCGATGATATCAAAATATATCCTGGATTCAATCAGTCGTGGTTCGCTTATTAGAATCATGTTCGAGCGTGGCAAACGTCTAAAAGAAGAATTTGGAAATGAAAACGTTTATGATTTAACGCTGGGCAATCCCATCCTGGAGCCTCCACCGGAGTATTTCGAGGCACTTAAAACTGTATCCGAGCTCAGGCATCATGGATTACACCGGTACATGGTCAACGTGGGCTTCGATGACGTGCGCGCCAATATTGCAAATTGGCTCAATCAAAAAGGCTTGCTTCCCGGTGCAACCAAAGAACATGTCGCCATGACCATCGGCGCCGGCGGTGCACTGAATGTAATCCTGCGAGCGATTCTTGACCCCGGTGATGAAGTGGTGATTTTTGCGCCGTATTTCGTTGAATACCTTTTTTACGTCGCCGCACACCAGGGGAAAGCGATTATTGTCGATACCAATTCGGATTTCACCCTGAATTTGGATGAATTGGACAAAAAAATAACGCGCCGCACCAAAGCAGTAATCATAAATTCGCCGAACAATCCAAGCGGTCGCGTTTACACGAAAGAGCTTTTGAATCAATTCGTGGCATTGCTGGAGGAAAAGCAACGAAAATACCGCAAGCCGATATTATTAATAAGCGATGAACCCTACCGGGAACTGGTATTCGATAACATTGAAGTGCCCCCGGTCTGCGCCATGTATAGCAACAGCCTGATGGTATATTCCTGGTCCAAAAGCCTCAGCATACCCGGTGACCGGATTGGTTACATCGCTTTCAATCCCAATATTCAGGCGCCGCGGATGTTGGATGCTCTCAGCTTTTGCCTGCGTCTACTGGGCTTCGTGAATGCGCCGGCTACCATACAAATCGTTGTCAACAAATTGCTGGATGTCACGGTCGATATTCAGCAGTATCAAAAAAAGCGAGATCGTATCTTCAACGCATTGCAAGCTGCCGGCTATGAAATAGTCAAACCAGAAGGTACGTTTTACCTGTTCCCGAAATCGCCGGATAAGAATAATATCACGTTCATCGAAAAAGCGCTGGAAAGAAGAGTCCTGCTGGTTCCGGGGCAAGGTTTCGGCTGCCCGAATTATTTTCGAATTGCTTATTGCACCGATGACCGCACCATTGATAAAGCATTGGAGGTTCTCGTCGACCTGCGCTAGTGGTTGCTGTTCTCAAATCAAATCGGAAGGAGAGGAAAAAATGGAACTGATCACGGTCAGTACGGAGCGCGAGCGGAAAGAATTTATCCGTTTCCCTTATCACCATTATCGGAACGAAAGCCGCTGGATTGCACCCATTCGCTCAGAACAGCGAAAGCTGTTTTCACCGGCACATAATCCCACGCTCAGGAAATGCGCCCATCAGATGTTTTTGTTGAAGAAAAACAACGACGTAATCGGGCGGCTGTTTGCGGTTATCCA
>JAFGMA010000312.1 GCA_016927835.1 Candidatus Zhuqueibacterota bacterium
ATGATTTCACAGGTAAAAATCTGTGTCATCTGTGAAATCTGCGGTATATTTTTTTATGTTTGCCATAACTTTGAAATTCCGATACAACAAAATAAGCCTTAACAAGTATAAATTAGAACTTCCGCTGCTTAATAATTTCCTCCGACATGTGTGCTTGGCGAATATATTGGGCAAGAATGTGCAAAATCGCCTGATGAACGTCCTCGATAATGCCATAATTGTCGGCATCCACATGCAAATTTACATCCGCAATAACCGCTGATCGACCTCCTGAAAAACCAGTTAGTGATATCACGGGGATACCATTTTCTTTAGCCCATTGGACGGCGCGAACAATATTTTCTGAATCTCCTGAAGAACTTATTGTAAGCAATCCATCGCCAGGTCTTGCTAAAGAACGGAGTTGAAAGACAAATATATCATCATAAGAAATATCGTTGCCAATGGCGGTAATAATTTCTACCGTTGTGCTAAGCGAGTAGATGCGTGAAGTGAGTTCTGTATCTGTGCGCACCAGCTTGCAATGATCGCAAACAATGTGATTGGCAATTGCTGCCGAACCACCATTTCCACATGAGTACAACATTCCGCCTTCGCTGTACACTTTGGTAAGAATATCAGCGGCTGCTTGTAATTTTTCCGGGTCAATAGAAGCGACTGATTCGTTTACTTTTTCAAAATATGCATTGGCATAACTTCTGGCGTCAACAAATCTTCTATCTGGAAAAGTCATAAAAATTATCTCCTTACTGAAGTTCTTTAATACCATCGCGAACTGCTTTAATCTCTTCTTTCGCCCTTGCCATCAAGAAGCGATCGTCGCTTTGCAGCGATGTTAACTGGAATCCAAGTTTAATCATTTCAACGGCAACCTCTCTGGAATTGGTATGAATACCAGCCGGAATGCCGTGGCGTTTTGCGGTTTCCAGGATGGTCTGCTTGGCTTCGACCACCTCCGGATCGCTTTGACCCTTGCGCGGTTCTTTGCCCAGTGCCATACTAAGGTCTGACGGACCGATATAGATTGCACTGATTCCTGGAACTTCCAGAATGGCGTCGAGATTTTTGATGGCTTCACGAGTCTCAATCTGAGGTATGACCAGTGTTTCCTCATCGGCAAATTGGTGGTAATCACCACCGCCGTGGGTAGCACCCCCGGCATAATATTTCGCCCTGATTGGTCCAAAACTCCGAAAACCCCGCGGGGGATATTTGCATGCAGCCACTAAAGATTCTGCATCTTCGGGGGTATTTATCATTGGGCAGATCACACCATACGACCCAGCATCGAGGATCTTCATTAGCCGAGCAGGATCGTTCCAGGGTACCCGGGTAAGCGGAATTACCGAGGTTGTGGATATGGCTTGCAGCATAGTCACCCCAACCTGGTAATCAACCAGGCCATGCTGCATATCGACGGTGATAGAATCGAATCCCTGGTGAGCCATGATCTCAGCAGAAAATGAACTGGGAATGGAACACCAGCCATTTATTACTGCTCCCCCACGAGCCCAGATTTCTTTGAGTGTGTTTTTTCTCATCAATATCTCCTTGAGTGAATTAATAATCGTTTCATCATCAAATTTCATTTATGGCGCGGTTAATACAAAAACAGGTGTTTGCGATTGTGAAAGAATCAAACGTATGGGAATGTCTTTGTAAGATCCGCTGTTTTTAGCATTAGCATACATGGCATGTTTAGCCGATCCGGAAAACAACAAAAATATTTTTCTGGCATTTAGAATCGTTGGCACGGTTAGAGACATTCGTGACAGACGTGATTCTGTTTCAGGAACTGGAACACAGAGGCTGTCGCGAGCATCGACCGCAGGATCGCCAGGAAAAAGCGAGGCAAAATGACCATCTTCGCCCACCCCCAGATATACCGCATCAAATGGCAGGTCTAACTTTTTCAGTCGAGCCTCGCAAGCGGCTTCACCTGCTTCAGGGGATTTTTCTCCCCCAAAAAATGGAATAAAAGTCGCTGTTGCAGCCGGGCCTTGCAGTAAATAAGACCGCACTAAATTCTCGTTGCTTTCAGGTTGATGACCCATTACCCATCGCTCATCTGTCAGGGTGATGATGACCCGGCTCCAGTCCACGGCCGATTTGCACAATCGCTCAAACACATACTTAGGCGTACGTCCACCAGAAACAGCCAAAAAAGCTCGCCCACGAACAGATATTGCTTTACGAATTATGTCAGCTAAATCATCAGCCAGTGCATGGGCAGCACTTTCGATGGTTGGAAAATTTCGTTCTTTGATATTCATAAATATCCTCAAACTTATCTGCCTGGAGGGTAATCAGCAGTTGGTATTCTATTATCATCCAATCCTTTAATCGCAGCCCGACCCATTGCCAGAATCGCCTCTTCGGAACTTCCGCCGATATGCGGTGTGGCAAGGAAATTTGGCAGGCGAAGCAATTCTGGATCATCCGGCGGCTCAGTGGCAAACACATCGAAACCGGCGCCAGCTAAGCGACCTTCAATAAGCATGCGTTTCACGACAGCTTCATCTACCAGTCCACCCCGTGCAGCATTGATCAGTACTGCACCTGGTTTCATCAGTTCCAGTCGTTCAGCGCTCAGCATATTCCGAGTGCTATCGTCCAATGGGACATGCAAAGTAACGATGTCGGCACGGCGCAACAATTCTTCGAGCGTCACAGACTCCACCTGATTTGCTTCATAAAATTCTGGAAAATCCAATATATCATGAGCCAGCACCGTGCAACCGAATGCCCGTAAAATCGGGGTCAAATCTTTTCCAATATTTCCACATCCAATGATGCCAACTGTTCGTTCGGAAAGTTGTTTCCCTTTACGATTTTTCCAGGTACCTTCCCGAATCTCCAGATTGGTAAGGGGCACTTCACGCAACAGCGAAATCATAAAAGCAATTGCCAGTTCAGTCACCGATCGTTTATTGACACCGCCAGTCCAACCCAGTCGGATCCCGTGTCGAATCAACGCTCGTTTGTCGAGCATATCAGTCCCCACGCCATATTTACTGATCACTTCCAATTCCGGGAGAGCCGTCAGAATTGCTTCATTTATTTGCTCCAATCCAATGATCAATTTGCGACGTTCCCGGGCTAATTCGATAAGCGACTCACCATTCAGACACACACCCCGGTCATTAAAACGAACATCTGAATACTGCTCCAATAACTCGGATCTCAAAACCGGGTGCCGTGAAAAAGAACGGGAAGCCACAGCAATCGGGATTGTATTCTTCAAGTAAATTCTCCTTAGAAATTAAGCCGATAACTTGTTAGCCTGTTTGCGTTTAAAACTCTCATCAGCATCGTATATGCCAAAGACTAATCGCATGGTTTCATAGGCATCTCTGGAAGTTCCATTCCGAATCGGACGGTTATTACGAATGCAATCAACAAACTCATCCAATTCCAGTTCCCAGGATGGATCTGTGTTGCAGAAGGTTGCTTCCTCAGGAGGATTGCCAATGGCATACCCAGTGTGTTTGCGGCCCTGGATTATCCATTCATCCCGATAGCTCCGGGAGCCTGACGGCATTCCATCTACAATCACATAGCCGTCTTCCATAAAAATCTCAAGTGTAAAACGGTGTTTCCATTGTGTAAAGGAACTGTGAATCATTGCGATACAGCCTTCATCATTCCGCAACAAGGCAAATGCATTGTCTTCAAGTGGAAAATCCCAGTACGCAGTGGTGCACATGCTTTTGATCTCAGAAAATTCACCGCAGAAATACCTAAACAGATCGAGCATGTGAATACCCTGATCGAGCAATATTCCCCCACCAGCTAGCGTTGGATCGTGGCGCCATTCATTGGGATTGCCGGATCCTTCCGCTTTTCCATAAATACCGCGTACCCAAAGAATTTTGCCATATTTACCGCTCTCAACAATTTTCTTCGCTTCCATAATACCGAAATGGTAACGATGGTTAAAACCGACCTTAAGCACCAGACCAGGATTACGGGTTTCAGCTTTTATAATTTGCTCGACATCTGCCATATTGCGTCCTGGTGGTTTTTCACAAAATACGTGCTTACCAGCGTCTAATGCTGCTACTACAATATCAGGAATAAATCGGTTTGGAGTACAGACAAAAACAGCGTCGACACCAGAATCAATGACAGACTGATAATCAGCAAAAATCTGAATATCATCAAAGCCATCTGCTGAATTTCGATCCATACCGGCAATTAAAATAGTGTGTTCATTTTCCCTGATGGTATTAGCTCGGATTCTACCCATCTTGCCAAGACCTATTATGCCTATCTTTAGTGTTTCATTCATGTGGAACAATCCTTTTTATATTTAAATATCAACTCGATTTCGGACATATAAATTATAAACTTAAAATTCGTTATACCAAGCGACTAAAAGTAATGTTTCCCAATCAGGTAAATATCATAAAAAGCTCTAATTCTCAGCCATTCCCACTTTTCAGTTTTCATATTGGATGCCTGCTGCTTTAATGAAAATTTGGATGAGTAACGTTTTTGCCATAAAAGCGTTTCTATAATGAATAGGCAATACAATATTTAATAGCCATACTTCCCTTATTTACCTACAAAATTTATAATATGCTG
>JAFGMA010000313.1 GCA_016927835.1 Candidatus Zhuqueibacterota bacterium
AAGTAATTTTTCTGAAAAAGTCAAGCTATTTTTTCGATGTTGCTGAAATTTAACATTTCACGCACCGGAGATTCTAAACTATAGTTATGAAAGTATCGGCAGGAAATAAAAAAACTTGAGCAAACATCTTTAAAAAATCGCTTGCCGATGGCTGGGTAACGGCTGGAATTGTATTAAGAAATTTGTTAATTTGTTGTTTAGGTTTAACGAAAATCCGGAGAGTTGAATATGGAAGATGAAATATATTGCTTATGAAGATGCAAGATATGATTTCTATGCGAAGCATTGCTGAATAGTTCTGATAGCAGCATCTATCTGCTCAGAATCAATATTCAAATGTGTCACGGCACGAACCAGGTACTCACCGAACGGAACCATTAAAACGCCTTTGGCTCCTAAAATATCAACTATCTGAACTGCATTCCTTCCTGAGTTGGTTACATCGAAGATGATAATATTTGTTTCCACATCCTCCGGTTTGATTGAAAATCTATTAATTTGCGCAAGCGCCCCTGCGAGTAGTTTCGCGTGTTTGTGATCAATTTCGAGGCGTTCAATATGATGATCCAGTGCGTATAATGCGGCAGCCGCAAGTATGCCCACCTGACGCATCCCACCGCCAAGCAGCTTACGATAGCGCACGGCATGCCCGATAAACTCCGAAGAACCTGTAATAATAGATCCGATAGGCGCGCCTAATCCCTTTGAAAAACAGAACATTATCGAATCGAATAATCGCCCGTAGTCACGCGGTTTCAAACCTGTAGCAACACATGAATTGAATATTCGTGCACCGTCGAGATGCATTTTAATTTGATTTGCCTTTGCCGTTTCACATATCGCTCGAATATCTTCTATCGGATAAATTTTACCGCCACCGCGATTGTGTGTGTTTTCCAAGCAAATGAGACGGGTAGGGGGGAGGTGAATATCACCCGGCGGGCGGATGGCGCAGGCGATCTGCGAAGCTGTCAGAATGCCCTTCTCACCGGTAATCGGATGAAGTTGCACGCCGCCAATCACAGCGGGACCAGCAGCTTCGTAATTAAAAGTGTGAGACTCTTTCTCAACGATGACTTCGTCGCCGCGACGGGTATGCGCTAAAATGGAGACAGCATTTGCCATGGTTCCAGAAGGCACGAATAAAGCGGCATCTTTCCCAAACATCGAAGCGACACGTTCCTGAAGCAAATTGACCGTTGGATCGTCCCCGAAAACATCATCACCTACGTCAGCGTTAGCGATTGCAAGTCTCATCTGATCAGTAGGCTTGGTTACCGTATCACTGCGAAGATCGATGTAGTTATTCATAAATTGGTTGGTTCCCCTAAAAAATGAGCAACAGACATTAGTTTACATAATATACCTTATGGGCACGCAAGCGTGTGCCTTATTTTATGGTCTTTTAATTTAATGATGCCACGAGTGTTCTGTTCTCGGATGTTCTTGATTTTCAGGTTGGCTGGGAATCAATAGCTTCAAAAATCCCGTCAATCATGAGAATCATGTTTATCCCTGTTAAAAAATATCTGAGTAGTTATCTCGAATAATAGTAATGCAGATTGATACAATTTATCCAAAATCTGAACCGAGTGGTTTCAAGTTCAGTGTTCCTGCTTCGAGCTTGAAATCAAGTGCTATTGATTTTTTGCCGCCCAAGATTCAGGAGGCTGTTCTTAATTACTTGTATAAAACTCTTTAACATGGGTGATTAATCGGAATAAAAATTTTGCCACTTCCTCCCTATCCTATTGATATTTATTAAATAACATTATCATCCATGTTTTCCGTATCAGCATTTGTCTGGTCTGCAACGGTGAAATAGGTGATGAAGAGCTTTCCGCTGCCGTCGATGATAAAGGTGATATTGACCCGCACTTCTTCGCCAAAGGAAAAATTCCATTTATGTCTTATTTTTCTTGTTGCCCAGAAAATTATATCTTTTTCAGGAGCGTAAAAGCCGCTTTTTTCATGCCTTATTGCCACATTTTGGCAGCAAAAGATTGGAGTCGCATTTTCTTCGCCAAACGGGGCTAATTGGGTTATATCTGAGATAAGCTCGGGGGTTATTTCATCCAGTTGAATTTCTACTTTAAATTGTGGTCTGGCAGCAATTGAATGATTTTGATAGATTTCATCGGCTGCTTTTGATAGCCGCTTGACGATATTGGGCAGATTCTCAATTTTCGAGGAAAAACCAGCAGCGCATTTATGACCACCATAATCAATGAAATATTCGCAGCATCGTTCAAAACACGACATCAAATCGAAGCCTTTTGGCGCCCGCGCTTCACCGATGAGGCTGTTTTCCTTGAATCCGATCACAATTACAGGTTTGTTAAATCCGTCCTTAAGCTTTGAAGAACAATAACTAAGGACATCCACCATCGTATCTTTATCGACGATAATCATGATCTTCGAATTATCTGAATGAGGTAATCCGATTTTCATTCGCTTATACGCCTTACGAGCGCGATAAAGCCATTCCTGACTGGTCAGGTACAATTCAGACGCCCATTCGATGGCATCTTGTTGATTTCGGCTCAATAGCAATTCGCAACTGATGTTTCTTCCTTCTACAGATTCGCCGGCAGAGAGCAAGGGAATGAAATTGCTGAGAATCGCCGATATGGTTTTGGGGCGCAGATTAAGCCGGTTATTTTGCCCAATAGCAAAAACCCAGTTGCTTTTGGAAAGACTGAGTTCTTCGAGCCCAAATTTAACGAAAATCCGATTTTCATTATAAAGCGGAACTCGATCCCCGATTGTTCCCAGCATGACGTAAATTAATATCTGGCGTTTTACGCTCAACCACTGCTCGAAGGTTAAGTTCATCAATCGCATGGCAACAGCTTGCCCCAGCTTGTAAGCAACCCCTGCGCCTGAAAGCAGCTTAAATGGATAGGGATCATCTTTGCGTTTCGGATTGACTACGGCGATGGCGGCAGGGAGCTCGTTCAGGGGAATGTGGTGATCGGTTATAATTACATCAATTTCAATAGATTGCGCATATTTTACCTGAGACAAATTTGTGATACCACAGTCAACTGTGATAATGAGCGAAATTCCTTCGGCTTTTGCACGGTCGATGTACTTTTTTCTCAGTCCAACACCATCGTGTGCTTTATTGGGAATGATATATTTGACGTCTCCCATCAAATCGCGCAAAGCATCAACCAGCAGCGCTGTTGAACTAATCCCGTCAACGTCCTCGTCGCCATAAACGAGGATTTTTTCCCCGCGCGAAAGCGCTTCACGAATTCGCTCAACTGCTTTGTCCATATCCCGCATTAAAAATGGATCATGTAAATTTTCCAGTTGGGGATTAAGAAATTCTTGTGCCCTGTCAGGCTCTGTAATTTTTCGATAGACAAGCAATTTTGCTAAAAGCTTTGAAATCTGCAGAGCGTCCGAAAGTGCTTTCGATGCCTCAATCTCATATTCAGTCAAGTCGTTTAGAATTTTCATCACTTTTGTCGTTTTGTTTCTTTTTCATATCAATTAACGATTTTTATTGTAAAAAGCAAGTAAAAACTCATTTCGAAGCTTAAATCACCGCATAGCCGAACAATAACTTTTTCCCACCAATAAAATCCCCTTGACAAACTAAATATATTTGTTATATTTATGTTGAAATAGGAATGATCGGATTATTTGCACGGCAGTTGTGCGTATTTCGGAAGATATTGAAAGAGGGCTTGCTCTAATCATCAAATCAAAACACAGAAAAATGCGGATATTTACACTGTTATTCATCTTGTTGACGCTTGCCATTTCTGCAAACGCTCAAATTTCAATCGGTTATAATCATCCTGAATTGAAATGGCGCGTACGGCAAACAGAGCACTTTCAAATCGTCTATCACCAGGGAACCGAAGCTCTGGCGGAAGCGGCAGCCGGAATCGCCGAGGAAGTTTTTTCCCCGATTACTTCGGATTTAGGCGTCGAACTGCGAGGCCGAACGACAATTATAATATCTGATTTTGATGATATATCAAATGGGATGGCGTATCCGCTGGGACATTATATATATATCTGGGCAAAGCCCTTCAAAAAATATACAACCGGAAGTATGCGTTGGCTGCGCCGCGTTATTGCACACGAGTTTGCACACATTGTAACATTCAAAGCGCTGAGAAACGCTTTCGGGACGCCATGGGAGCTCATCGGGCTGGGCTTGATGCCAACCTGGTTCATCGAGGGAGTTGCGCAGTATGAGGCAGAGCGCTGGGATGATCACCGCGAAATGCTGCTGCGGATCTCAAATTCGGATGGAAGCCTGCTTTCCAGGGCGAAAATGGAAGGCTACATCGGCGCGGACCAAATCGATTCGCGCCTGGTTTACGAACAGGGTCACAGCCTGGTTCGATTTCTGGTGGCGAAATTTGGGCACGATAAAATCGCCCGGATCCTGGAAACGCACCGCAAACTGCCAATCAGTTTCAACTGGTCGGTCAAGCGCGCAATCGGTATCAGCGAGAATACGCTTTTTAAGCAATGGTTCGATGAAATTTCTCCGCAATTAAAAAACGCTTTTGATTCCTGCGAGCAAATTGAGCAAATAGGAACTCGATTCAATAGCAGCCTTCAGGCAAATTATTCAATTCGATGGGCACCGGATGGTAACAAAGCTGCTGTCGTAGGCATAGAAAGCTTCGAAGAGCAAGTAGCTCGTCTGTATTTGATGGATCGTCAGTCTTCCAAATTGAAGCGAATCGCCGGTCCTTTTATCGGCAGCCATTTTTCCTGGGCACCCGATTCACGAAATCTCGTGTACGCCAAATCGCGTCGTGCGCGCCACTTTTCGAGGATTGATGATTTATTTATCTTTGATACGGAAACCGGCGAAGAGCAAAATCTTACTTATCACCTGAGAGCTACTGATCCAGCCTGGTCACCCGATGGGAAAGATATTGTATTTTGTGTACACCAGGGCGCCGTATCCAACCTGGCGCTGATTGAACTGCAATCTCGAAATATTCGTCTGCTCACGGAATTTAACGCATGGCATGAGGTTTATTCTCCTTGTTGGAGTCCGGACGGAGAGCGAATTGCTTTCTCATTGATTGATTCATCGGGCAAGCGGGATATTGCACTGATTCGGCGTGATGGCAACGGTTTCAAAAAGCTTACCAATGATTTTACAGACGACCGAACACCGTGTTGGTCACCCGATGGTACGCGGTTGGCTTTCGTTTCGTATCTGCTGCAGAAACCTGATTTATTTACGATGAAAGCGGAATGTACGGGTGCGGTTCGCATTACAAACATTGCCGGAGGCGTTTTCAATCCAACGTGGTCATCCGGATCAGATTCGATTTTTGTAGTTGCATTCGATAGCCGGAAAAAGATTGATTTGTTCGCCATTTCAGCTAAGCACCGTCCTGTTGAATCGACAACGCCAATCGCGGGCGACATCACATCGAGCAAAACCGATTGGCGAAATGCGCTTCCTCCCCACCCTCTACCGGTATCATATCCAGCAAATACTCGTCTAAAAGCTGCTGCCAAACCCGAGCCGCCCGAAGCTGCTCGTTACCCGTCCCTGCGAAATATCCGACCACAATTGACAATCCCCAATCTGGGATTCGATGATTCAGGCATTCAATTCGGTATATATAATATCGCGGCAGATCCTCTTGAAAAACATTCAATTATATGGTCGGTTACACATAGAAAACGAACCCATTATTTTCTGGATTATACGAATACGCAGTTCCTGCCGGAAATTACCCTTTTTGTCAGCCGATACACTTATGATCGGGGTTATTTCCTTTCGCGGCAATTATGGGAAAGCGTGCGCTCTTTCTATGCCGAAATTTCCGTTCCGATAAATTTCGGTCGTTCTTTATTATCAAATCACCGTATCGGGTTGACTTTTAACTCTCTTTCTTTCAAAAATTTATATTCCTGGAATTTCACTGATTTACCTCAGCAAACCCTGCCTTTCGAGGGTTCTATCAATTCAGTAGGACTGAATTACAGCTACAGCGTCATCCGTCCCAGTATCTATTATGATATTCATCCCGGCGATGGATTTATTTTTTATTCATCGATACAAAAGAGCGCCAGTACATTACAAAGCGATCTTGAATATACGCAATCTCTGGCAACCGCCACTATAAGATACCATACATTCAAATCGCAGCATATCGCGCTTCGGACTGGTTTATTCTTTCATATCGGCGATCAAAGATTACAGAGCAGATATGCCCTCGGAACGTCAATGATACGCGGACTTGAATCCTCTGTTGAAGGCGACCAAATCCTTTTCACAAATTTAGAATACCGCGTTTGCGTTTTCAGAGATATCGGCATCAAGATCTGGTTCTGCTACCTGGAGGGGATTTATGGTGCGGCTTTTGTAGATGCTGGACTTGTCTGGGGGAGCTATTTGGCACGGGTGCATCATACAAATCGTTTGCTTTGGCTGAAAAATGAATTTGCGGAGCGCCAATTCAGAGCGACCGGTGGCGCTGAATGTCGCAGTCGGATTTATTTTGCCGGAAAATTTGCTTTGGTACTGCGTGCCGGATTGGCGTGGCGGCTTGATAAGTTTAGCCCAACTTATAATCCTTATTTTTTGATGGGACCTGTATTTTAATGTGTGAGGTTAACATGAATCATTACATTGGCTTGGATTTAGGAGGAACAAATTTAAAGTATGCCCTGGGGAATAAGCACGGTGAGGTTCTCGTCAAATTGACTCGACCTTCGCAGGCGAGTGAGTCTCTGGAAAAAATCTTGCACAATATGTTTGCAGCCGTAGAGAAGCTGTTGGAAATCGCCAAATTAGAGAAATTCAATGTTATTTCGATCGGCGTTGGCAGCCCGGGCAGCATTGATTTCGAAAACGGAAGAGTAATCGGCGAAGTTCCTAATCTCAAAGGCTGGACAGACGTACCCATTCGGGAAATCCTTCAGGAGCGCTTCAGACTGCCCGTATGGACTGACAACGATGCGAACATGGTTGCGATTGCCGAAGCGCGAGTGGGAGCAGGCAAAGGCTTCAGGAATCTTGTATTTATTACGGTTGGGACAGGTATCGGCGGCGGCATCATTATCGATGGCAAATTGTACCGCGGAGCGAGTTTCAATGCGGCTGAAATCGGGCACACATCGATTATTATGCATGGCAAGCGCTGCAAATGCGGAAATATCGGTTGTCTGGAAATGTATGCCTCGGCGCCGGCAATCGTGAAGTTATATATGGAGAAATTAAACCAGGAAAATGTCGATTTTGATGAAGATATCATTTCGACCGAACTCATTTTCGAGCGCGTAAAAGAACGTGATGTTATTGCCACGGAAACGTTAGATGAAGCTTGTGAAGCATTGGGAGCAGGACTGGCAAATGTAGTCAATCTTATCAATCCCGAAGCCATCATCATTGGTGGCGGCGTTTCGGAAGCCGGAGAATCATTTCTGGGTCGCGTTCGTAAAGTTGTTTTCGATCGCGCATTGCCGGCGGCGCTCCCCGGGTTGAGGATCATCAAAGCGGAACTGGGAAATGATGCGGGAATCGTCGGCGCGATTTTATTGGCGGCGGATAACACTTAAATTAAAATAACCGCAGCAGAAGAAGTGCAATTTTGCATTCTGCAGCCTTATTATTTCAAAATTTGCATTCCCTCAGTTGCTCGTTCCCAAACTCCTGTTTGTGAACCCAAGAGGCATTGTAAACCATGAAAAGAGCCAATAACTGAAGCATTACCAAAATTTAATTGAAGAGGAAGATTGAAATGAAAGTCACACTGGCTTATGGCGAAACCGGTCTCGATGTGACCCTGCCCGATGATAATTTGATGAAAATCTTAAAAATGAAGGCGGCAGCTCCAATCGCCAATCCATCAAACATGCTGGCGGAAATGCTGGAGAAACCTGTCGGCACCTCCCCCCTTTCCCGCCTGGCTGCCGGAAAAAAGACGGCGTGCATCGTCATTTGTGATATCACGCGTCCTGTTCCGAATAAAGACCTGCTACCCCCGATTTTGACCTGTCTCGAAAAAAGCGGTATCTCCCGCCAAAACATAACAATACTCATCGCAACGGGTATTCATCGCCCGAATCTTGGTGATGAATTGCTTTGCCTTGTGGGCGAAGATATTGCCAATAATTACCAGGTCGTGAACCACCACGCCAAAGAGAAAAGCGAGCAAACGCATCTCGGAAAAACCAGGCGGGGCACAGATGTATTCGTTGACACAACATATATCAACAGCGAGCTCAAAATTACTACCGGCTTCATTGAACCACACCTGATGGCGGGTTTTTCCGGCGGGCGCAAACTTATATGTCCCGGTATTTCAAGCCTTGAGACGGTTAAGGTGATGCACGGTCCGAAAATCCTGGAGCATCCGAATGCCCGCGAAGGCATCATCGAGGGAAATCCGTTTCATGAGGAAGCCCTTGAGATAGCAAAAATGGCAGGTGTGGACTTTATCGTCAATGTGGCACTCGATGAAAAAAAACGCATCAATGGTATTTTTGCCGGCGATCTCGAACTTGCCCACGAAATGGGCGTTTCGCATGTGCGGGAATTCGTGGGCGATTTTGTCGAAGAGCCGGCGGACGTCGTGATCACAACCTCTGCCGGGTATCCACTGGATGCCACATTTTACCAGGCGATAAAAGGATTAACAGCGGCTTTGCCCGCGGTCAAAAAGAGCGGCACGATCGTTCTTGCCAGTGAGTGCCGTGAAGGATTGGGCGGACCGGAATTTAGCCAGTTGGTGCGCGAAACAACGGACATGTCGGTGTTTATGGAAAATATAATGAAAGATGATTATTTTATCGTAGATCAATGGCAGTTCGAAGAACTGGCGAAGGTGATGCGGAAAGCCGATGTGATGGTTGTCTCATCGGGTATTCCGAAAGCCGATTGCGAGAGAATGCTTCCGGCATGCGTCGAGTCGGTTGAACAGGCGCTGGCGCTGTGTTTCAAAAAATATGGGCTTAATATGACTGTTGCTGCAATTCCCAAAGGACCCTATATTTTGTGCCAATCCCGCCGATAATCATTCGATCAAGCCATCTAAAGCTTTCCCGGCTTCATTAGCCTTTATAATCGCATATTTCACGAACGGAGGTCCAATGAGTTGAACAATGAATGTCGTCGCGGTGACGACATTTATCGCCAACTGCCCCAGTTCAATCCCCTTCTGCCCCATTGCAGCCAATTCGTGCGATGCAGAAATTGCCAGCCCGACGGCAACGCCCGCTTGCGAAAATAGCGCGAATCCCAGATACTTCCTGACGGAATCAGTCGCACCTGATATTTTTGCACCGAACCAGGTTCCGCTAAACTTTCCGGCGGTCCGGAATATTACATAGATGATCCCAATGAGCCCCATTTGCGGCAGCATGCCGATTTGGAGCCTGGCACCAACCAGGGTGAAGAAAAAGATATAAAATGGTGGCGAAAAGCTATCCAGGACTGTCGCGACTTTTCGGTTTGAAACCGGCGCGATGTTGGCAATTAGGATTCCCATCGTCATGTTTGAAAGGATCAATGACAGCCCGAGCATCTTTGACAAGCCGCACAGCAGCAGAACGATACTGATAGTAATCGAAAGTATTTTAATCGGATTATTTTGTTTTTTCACGAGAAAGGCATAAGCCGCACCAAATACCAAACCGAGTGCAATCGAACCGCCGATTTCCATCAAAGGCTTGAGAATGATGTCCAACGCCGAAATTGCCGCAGTTTCACTCAAAAATGATTTTGCCACAGAGGAAGCAAAACCGTATAAAATAAGCGCGACTGCATCATCGATACCAACTACAGCCAACAGAGTGGTTGTAAGCGGTCCTTTTGACTTATATTCATATAAAACATCGACAGTTGCCGCAGGCGCGGTAGCCGAGGCTAGCGCCCCGAAAATCAGACCGGTGGCAATGCTTTTGGTTAAAATTGTAACACCGATCGCCACCAGCAGAAAAGCACCGAATGCTTCGAATACCACGATGCTGAGTATGCTTTTGCCAAGACTTCTGAGTTGCGATACCTTCAACTCCCGCCCGATTCCAAAACCAATGAGCCCCAGGGTAAAGCTGACGATTACATCCATCCCCTCAACATCATGCAGTTTAACCAGGTTGAAGCCGGAAGATCCAAGCAATACGCCGATTAAAATATATCCCACGACCTGCGGCGCTTTAATACGCTTAATGCCTTCACCGCCGAACGTGCCAAGAAATATGCAAATCCCCGCCAGAAACAGAACATTCATCATTTGGAGGGCTCCTTTTCCGTGCTTTTTGCCAATCCTTCCACACGGTTTACAGGAACCGTAAACAGAATTCCGGTTTCCTTTGCTCTAAGATCGCCGCAGAGGGCAGAAATGCGTTGAATTATCGGATCAATATATGATTTATCAACAATTGCGAGGATGGTTTTATTCGCCGGTTGATCTTCCTGCATGATATCCCGGAATGTATTGAACAGAGGAATACCCATCGAAATCGCTTTTCCAATCCCGATGCCATCAAGAATAGTCGCTTTCGTGATATTGTATCCAACAAGGATTTGGTAGATTTCTTCAATAAATTCTTCACGATACAACACAATAACCATTAATTCCTTATTGGTCTCGTCCCGGGGAACCGAAGAGAGCTTCAAATTTTCCTCGGCGTCTACCAGCGCTTGAAATATCCCAAGGTTGCTCTGGGCTGATAATATCTGTTGCCGCAGCGATTTTTCCTTCATTAAAAAAGAAATCTGCCCTAACAGCTTCAGAAACATCTGCGTAGCTGTCTGCGGACCGATGATGAGAAAAAAAATATGCGTCAGTTTTCCCTCGGTATCTCCGAACGGGATGCCTTTCGTCGAACGCCCGATGACAATATGAAACGTGCCCTCCACCTGCTTTGTTCTAACGTGAGGTACTGCTACGCCATTGCCGATGGATGTACTTGATTGTTTTTCACGCGCAATAAGCTCTTTCTTTATCTTTCGCTGTTGATCGGCTGAGAAATGCAATAGCGCCAGCAATTCATCGAAAATTGCTTCCGATGTTGATGCCTTCATTTCGGTAATGATTGCCGATGAATTCAACATTTTTGTCAAACTGAGCATATATAATTCTCCAGCTATTATTAATTTTCCTTGCTGAGGTCGTGAAAAAAAGACTTTCATTGATGCATAAAAAACGGTGATTAAACAGAAACAGCCTTAAAAGGTTCCCATTATAAAAATAATCCTGTGCAGCTATCGCAAATTTCTTTTTTTTCCGAGCCAATTCCTGAGGTGTTGAATGATGCGCGGATAATGCGGGATTTTATATTTTACCGTAATCCGGATTCCCTCAGGATAATTTTCATGGCGCATCGTCAATACGTGTTTCAGGCGTTCATAATTCAATCGCAATTCGTAAGGTTGGTCATTATAAAAGGCTTCTATCAGCAAAGGCTTCTTTGGTACAAATATTTTGGTAATGCAGCGCGTTCCCGATGGTCCAGATGATTGAAACGTTAAGCAGCCGGGGATGTTTTCAATTAGTTGAATCGATGAGGCTGAAGCGATAATCCTGGGAATTAGCCGATCGATTTTCGCCAGATTGAACAATAACGCCCGCTCGCCCGGCAATCGCTCAATCCGCTTATGGTACGCCAAATCAGGATTTAATAAATCGATGAATTTGCCCCTCAACCGAAGGGGCTTCAGCGAAACCGATTCATCCATCACAGAAGCGATTAGAATCGGGCCTCGCTGCAAGAGAAGATAATTTTGAAGCTTGAATTTCCGACGTCCCTGCTTCAAAAATTGCACGCTATCTCCTATGAGCGTCCTCAATTCATTGCCCGCCCTTATACTGCGCGCAAAATCACAGGGATTGGCTTTTTTCAGAAAAACGCGTCCTCTTCCTACAAAATAGACATCATCAAAATCGGGCGTCGTACCCAGGCCCAGCAATTCGAACAGATGCTGTACCGGTGAATCGTAGCGATGGGCTCCTGTATTCCACCACGCGTTTATTTTATTGAATGGATCTTTCAGATCGTCAATATAAATCAAAATTCTGCCGCTTTTAATCCATTCAGCCAAAAGTTCATGCTTTTGCGGATCTTCGGGTTTCATAAAGGAATAACTCACCAACAAAATTCGAACATCGTCCAAAGATCGCACTGAAGCTATCTGCTCGAACGTTTTAACTTGCGGAATGATACCATACTTGATCAGTGGCAGAGCGATACCGTAGAAAAATGACAAATCCTCTTCGGTTGATGATGGTCCACCCCGCTGGAACATCATCGTATCCGATACGAGGATTCCGATTCCGGGGAATCCTCGTTTCCAGGAGATATTGTCATGTTTCATATTTTTCAGAACGTAATTCAAAACGAGCAACTCAGTCGCATAGCCTTCGGGGATGGGTACTTTTACATCTGACAAGCCGCTTTCCAGGGAATGCAGTGACTGCAAGATGCGTCGGGGCCAGGGTGCAACCAAATAATGAAAAACTTCGGGGTACATCAATGCCGCCACCAGCGTATCCTCGAAATTGCGTTTATAATCTTCCCACGTATGCTCCTGATAGTCTTCGACCGGATCGAGAGAAAAAATGACATTTTTATTCGAGCTTTTTGCCAGATTGGCAAAGAAGCCATATTCCATCAACGCAGTTTCAAAGGTGCGTTCACGCCGAATACCATTGTAAATGTTGGGTGTACGGGCGGTAGCGGTTGTCACCTCCGCCAAAATACCATCGCACCCTCGGATCTCCGACATTGCAGCGCCCGGACTTACAATACCCCAATGTGCATAGTTGATTAAGCTATGACCGGTGATGTAACAAGTGAGCTTGCGATTATTTGATTGAGCATAGCTTCCGGCATACTCGAAAACTTCATTCAACATTCGAATTAACAAGCTCTTTTTCAACTTTCCCGACCGATAGCGGGCGTCAACGGATGACCAGGGATCCGTCCAGGGCTCTGAATAATATTTGCGCCACGCAGATTTAAACGCTGTGCTGTAGCTCGTTTCAGCCGAATATTCAGGTTCCGCTAAATAGATTGCTTCAGTACCCGCATCTATCGCTACTGTGAGTACAGATTTTAAATACTCAATGTAAGCCTCTGACGGCACAAGATAAAAGACCGAGGGACTGCGCTCCGCTCGCGAACCGTCGGCTTTTTGCTGGCGCTCGTTGAAATGCTTTTTGCCGTCAAATTTTCCGGTCAGGTAATCATCGTAGCTGCCGTAATTGGCGCCGGTCATGAAATGAATTCTGTATCCCGCTTCACGCCATTTTTCGGCACGATGAGAAAAATTACCCGTATGCCCGAAAATAATCGCAACATCTGTCCCGATATCTATCCTGTCATCATAAGATTGACCCACGAGCAAGTATGTTCTGGATCCGCTTTTCTGTGTCGCTTTCTTAGTCATAGAATTCCTTATTTGAATGATATCACAATCACCCGGTCGGCTTCTGCAATCGGCAAAAAAGAATTTACCATTCAGCTTAGAAAAAATAAATCAGCAGACCGGCACTGAATCCCGTCAAAGTAATAGTACCCGATCGATGCAGTGCAGTGGGAACATATTTGTCTGCGCCGGAATCATTTTTAAGGAAAATGTACGCGTTACGTGCTTCGAAAAACAGAATCACCGGTACACGTTTCAGGTCATAGCTCAACCCTGCGAGTAGATGCACTCCATAATTTTTCGAAGTTTCCTTTGACTGTGGATCGTCATCATCGCCCAGTTTCAGGCTATGCCAGCCCAATCCGATGCCTGCATATATATGCAGATTAAATTTAGGTAATTTATGGAAATACATCGGACCCAGCACTGTGGCACGGTCATCGAATACCGAGCGTTTTATCTCTTGTTTCGGTTCGGTATTTGAGACAAATCCCTCGCCTGGGAATGAGTAGAGATACGAATCGATGAAAATTGTCATTCCCCTGCCGAGTTTTATGCTGATGTACAACGAATTCAGGAAATGCTTCGATGTCGGGTGCGCTGAGAATTTATATGTACTCTGTGAGAATTTCACGCCGATGCCACCCTGCTGTGCTTCCAATCCTGAGTACATGCAAAAAAGGATGCAGGGAAGAATCAATAAGCGAGCCTTGCGGTTTGTTCTGTTCAAATTCACTTTTTCGCCTCTTTAATAATTTTTTCATTTTGGCTAATTCCCCCCGTTTGTAAAGCACAAGTATAAATTAGAAGTTTATAAGCAAAAATCAAGTAAAAAGTTAGAAAAATGCATCTAATATGTGTTCATGCACATCACGAGAATGATTGGCAGGCTATTTTTCAAGTTGTTGAAGGTTCAGGTGACTAAAAGAAGCATCTTGCAGGAAAAAAAACGCCGGACTGAAATCAGATTCCCGGCGTTTTTGAGGATGCGATAAAAGCAGAATTATTTTGCGAGCAGCATTTTTCGTGAGAAGACATGTTGCCCGGTCTCGAGCCTGATGATATAGATCCCGCTGCCCACATTTTGATTGCGGTCATCGCGCCCATCCCAGCGGATGCTGTGCTGTCCCCTGATTTTTAATCCATTTTCCAATTGGCGCACAACCTGTCCAAGCGTGTTGTAAATCGTTAACTTGATAGTTGCATCTTCTGGCAGTGAATAGCGAATAACTGTTTCCGGATTGAACGGATTGGGTCGATTCTGGTAAAGTTGATACGTAATCGGGTATTTCTTTTCATCCAAAGCATCGACATTCGATAGAACATACGTAAATTGACCGATATTGTCGCTCACGGTGAATAAAAGATCACCGGATGAGAAGGCAAATACCTTCCAGTAATATGTGCCATTTTCAAGCGAATTCGGCATATAGGTATAGAACGTGTCCATCGTAGTTGCAGCAAATAGCGTATCACTGAAATTTTGAGTTGTCGATAGCTGTAAAATATAGCCCACAAATTGGTCCAAATCCGGATCTGTGGATTTTCGCCATTTGAAAACGATTGAGATTGGCGAACCGGATATTGATTCATCCAGCGGCGATACCAGGCTGAAATTATCCGGCGGATCACCTTGCGGTGAAACCGTTACCCGCCAATCGGTTGTATCTCTGCCGCCGCTTCCGTCTGAAACCCCAAGTTTTACGATCTCTGTACCATACCAGTTTGGGGCAGCAGACAGAATGAATTCAGCATTAACCTGTCCGCCGAATATGTTTTCATGCTCAACCAGATAAAAATTGAAATCCTCTTGATTGTTATCCGGATCCGTCACTTGCTGCCGCAATTGCTGCAAGGGAATGCGGAGTGTATCATCCTCGTTGAAAATAGCCGTTGCCAGCGTATCAAATTGTGGTGGTGCGTTGTCACGATTTACTGTATAATTTACAATGGATTGAGCGGTTGAACCTTTGGGATCGCTGACGTATAATGTTATCTGTTCGGTTCCCCGCCATGCAGCGTCAGGCGGTTCCACGTACAGGTAGCGATTTTGCAGCATGACAACGAGCTCAGTATTTCCGGTATAACTCCACACGAGCACGCTATCCGGATGATCGGCATCGAAAACGTACTCATCGAGCGCTAAAGCCGGGAATACCGGTTCCGTCGCGATTACCTGATCAGGGATGGGTGAAATAACCGGCGGATCATTTACGGCATTCACTTGAAATCGAGCCGAAACGCTGTCTGATAATCCGGATGAATCTGTGACTACGAATGTGATCGAATCCGCGCCCGCCCATTCGGAATCGGGAACCGCAATTGTAACTTGCCATGCTGTTGATTCCAGCAGCCGGTGCAGCGGATCGCCGCCGGCTGCCTTGTTCATTCCGGATTCGAGCGTGACCAATAAATATTTGTTTCCGTGAAGCATCCAGATTAATTCATCCGGTGAGTTATCAGGATCGAAAACGTGCTCATTTAAATTAATCGCAACAAAGCCTTCGCCTTCATCAATCGTCTGATCGTCGATTGACAGAGCGACCGGCGCATCGTTGATCGGGGTTATAATGAACGCCACGTTGCTGCTGTCTGCGTGAGTATCCGGATCGGATGCGATAAAAGTGAGAATTTCGGTTCCGCTCCATTCGCTGTCAGCCGGCGCAACTTTTGCCATTCGCTCATGAATAAGAACTGTTAAATGTTGATTTCCGATGACTTGCCAGGTTATTTCGCTATCCTCATTATCAGGATCGGATACGACGTCATCGAGATTGATTACATCGAACGTATCCCCTTCGGCGATCGTCTGGCTCTCAATCCCTGAAATGACAGGTCCGGCGCCCGATATGGTTACGAATGCCGTATCGATACCTGCGCCGCTATCTTTATCCGTTGCCCGCAAAATGACATAATATATGCCTTGTTTGGGAAAGCTGTGGGTTACCTCCTGCCCGGGCGTTTCAAAATTGCCATCAGCATCCAAATCCCAGTCAAAGGTAAACAGGGTGTCCAAAGCGCCGGGATCCGTTGCGGTCGCTATGAAAGTGAGTGTATCTTTTGTTTCGCCCGCGTAAGGACCGCCCGCTTCGGCTGTGGGCGCGACATTCAAAATGGTTATCACCGAGTTCGTCTCTCCGACGCCACTATCGTCATCAATAACCTGGAAGGTGACGTTGAAATCGCCATTATCCATGAATTGATGGGTTGCATCTTTGCCGACCGCAGAATCGCCATCGCCAAAAAACCATTTGAATTCATGCGTATCCAGTGCACCCGAATCGGTAAACGCCCCTTCGAAGGTTAATAATTGCCCTTCGGTTCCTGTTTGCTGCGCGATTGAATCCGGCACCGGCGCCGAATTGACAATTGTCACTCCAGCAGTATCAAAAGCAGTTTTGCCGCTCTCATCCCTTACGGCTAAAATTACATTTCCCGTGTAATCGTCCGGGTAAGCATGTCCGAAAACAGGTGATGAAGACGAATCATCGACTACCGCGTCGGCATTCCAATCCCATTGATAGGATACAATTCCGATGTCGTCTGATGAATTTGAAGCATCGAATTGGATGATAGCGCCTTCGCTGGCTGAATATAGTCCGCCGGCATTTGCCACTGGTGCCGCCATGTCAGGTATAAAATATTGTCTGAGCCAAACCTGGTTATTTTCATCCGGGTATACGACATGGAACCAGCGACCGTTTGCACGCACTACATGTTTGTTTCGTCCTGCGAAACCAGGAAAATTTTCAGACGTCAACGTATTGGGAGCGCCCCACGTGTGTCCGAAATCCGACGAATGCGCCACGTAAAGCGGACCGCCATCAGTTTTCAGAAATGTTATAACGACATGTTTGCCGAGATCAGAAGCAGCGACTGATCCCAATCCGACTCCGGTTCCATCCCAATCCTGCAAATAGAATGCGGGTGTAATCGCAACATCGACTGTTTTCTGCACCGAATCGAATTGCGCATATCGAATACTGTGCTGATAGCCTTTGGATGCGTCCTGGGTGGTTCCGTAGCAAATATGGGTTTTGCCGGCTTTATCCACGAAAACATCCGGCGATCCATTACGCCCCACAGCATCGGCAGAGATGATATTATCGAGGCTTTGAAAGCTCTCCCCCCCATCGTTTGAACGCCAGTATGTCACCGGTCCGCCGGCGGGATCGGGACTGCCCAGCAGCAGGTGGATTGCGCCCATGCCTCTGGCATCAATTTCAAGCCGATCATCGCCACGGTATTTTTCGAGATTCGGGATTGTAGTGGCAATTTCGCCATCAACGATTTTTTTGTAGGTTACCGGTCCCCATACGGTTTCACCGATCACAGAACCGTAAGCCAAATGTACCTGGTTGTAACCATCGACATCGATTCTGGCACAATAACCTCGCTGCACAGATGTGTCAATTTCGACAGGCTCTGACCAGCCGCTTTCGCTTTTATAAATATAGAAAATATCAAATGTTACATCGCCAGGATTTACGTTTATGCGGTAAGCAATGTGCGGGAAGCCTGCGGTATCAACTGCTACTGAGGGACCAAGATAGAATTCTGCTTTCTCTTTTAAAATGCCCGGCACCACCTCCTGCGAAAGCTGCGTGCCTTGTTCGTTCATCACAGTGTAAATAAGCGTTGAATCCTTCACCGCGAGAACGTGAAGATAGCCGGTTTTAGGATCAACATCCAAATCCGGCGCAATTCCGTCTGAAACGAAGATGGGATCATACCAGATTTGGGCGAAAGCGCTGGTGAAAGCGACCAAAATAATCACGAATGCAAGTCCTTTTTTCATACGTTTTCCTTTCCTGAAAAGTGATTTTAATATTGGAGATATCGCATTTCAGAGAATCAAATTTCGTTCCATTTTGTGTTTTGAGGATTGAAAATTATTAAATTATAATCATTATCCGGCTTAATGACTTGATTTTAAAATTATTATAATTCCATGAACGGCATTTTTCACTGTCTTTTAGCTGAAATTTGCTTTTGCACTGATTCATTACGATCCAATATTTAATGAGACTGTACCTGTTGTTTTGAATTCGATCGGATGGTAAGGGGATCTGCCGTGCTATCGGGAGTGTTAATTGCATAAAATTATAATTTCAAAGCGAATATGGCGTTCGATTATTGAGGATCCGTTTGCAGGAATGAATGGTCCGAAAAAAGAGGATTACAGACAAGAATTACGAAATGGTTTACTATTTTGCAGAGGAAATCCCTTCATAACCGAATTCATAGATCAGCTTTCCGTCCCCTGCCCAGAGATTCCCGTTGAAATCAAAAGCCAGATACGCAATATTTTTAACAGGTTGCTCCCGGTTGAATTCGTCAACGTAAATCGGCTTATACGTGGTGATGATTTTCATTCCATCATCGAGGTGAAAAATTAAATTATCCAGGAAATCGCTGATCCAGAGGTGACGCCCGTCCCAAGCGATCCCGCCCAGCTTTTCAGCCGGAACAAGAAATTTGCCACGAAACAGCGATGGATGTTGCCCGAATTGCAAAATTATATTGCTTCGCGTCGATGCCCAAAGGTGCGTGCCGTCGGTTGTCAGGTCAGATAATTCGTAAGCTACAGGAGTCGTGCCTTCGATTTTGCCGGTCGATGGGCTCAGGCTGTGCATCCGCGTTGAATCACACGTCCAATAGACATTTAGATAGGTCAATCCGTAGAATTTCGGATTTTCATACGGAAAGCTGTTTTGCCCAATCGCTGAAAATCCGCTGGCGAAATTGCCTAAAAACACCCTTCGCCTGGTTTCGCCAAACCAGCTTACGCCGGCAAATAAATTCGCGAAGCGCCAGCAGAAACCCTCAAATTGCGGTACATTGGCATCAGATCGATGATAATCTCTTTTTGTGATCAGTGGTTTTGGCAGCACCAGTTTCATCGTCCTGTCAGAATTAAAAAGGAGCACCGTTTTATCGAAGACCACGTAATTCGAGCGCTTGATTCGTATTCTATATTCTCCGGGAACCAGCGACAGAAAGCTGAATCTCCCCAGGCTGTCGGTAACAACCACGGTATCGCTGAAGGCTGAATCGTAGAGCAAGCGCAATGCTTCCAGTTCGAGTTCGGTCGAAGCCAGGGCTTCGTCGCTGTCAATGTCGCAGACTGTGCCTGAAAGCTGATATCGCGGTGTTTCTGGCGCGAGTATATCGTGCTGTTGGCGCTTCCAGCAAGTGAATGTTACCAAAAGGCTTGCCATCAGCACTATTCGAGGTAAAAACAAGGTCCGCATTGCTTGCCTCAGCGAGTCATTTGATGCTATCGAACGAGCACCATTTTTCTGATGCCCCGAGTGTTAGTGGCGATGATTTGGTAAAGATAAATCCCTGAACTCAATTCGCAACCATTCTCGTCACGCGTATCCCAGAGAATTTTGTGCGATCCTGACTCCATCCTCTTATCTGCCAGGATTCTTACTTCCTTCCCCAATACATTGAATATTTTTATCGTGACATGCGTATCGTGTGCCAGTTGAAAAATAATAGCCGTTTGGTGATTAAACGGGTTTGGATAATTCTGAGAAATCAACCAGCCATTCGGCAGCGCGTCGCGATATGTCGTAACGCGCATGCGGATCGATTTTGGAGATGCCCCGCTGGTTTTGATCTGAATTTCTTCATCGAAGCTCTGCCCTGCCGATTTACCCGGATGAAATATTACTTGTATGCTGTCAATTGAACCGGACTGGAGGGAATAGCCGGTACCGGATACTTCAAGTCGCCCGGCTGCCCCGATCACTTTAAAATGCACCGGATCGGTAACTGTGATCGCTTCAATATGAATCGGATCGGGCGAACCATTTTTCAAATAGAGTGTTAATTTTTTCGACTGATTGATGTTGACAGAGCCAAAATCCAAGGGATTCGGTGCGAGGGTCAAAACTGTTTTAAAGGTTGTTGCCGCCCTGGATGTACCGCCAAAGCTGCCCATATTCAGACAATACCCGTGCGGAAAGCGCTCGTTTAAAACATCTTCGTTGGGATCGCCACCGTCGATGCACGGCGAAAACCTCTGAAGGGTATAATCGTTGCCAAAGAGCGGTGGTTCCGAAATATTGCCTGCTCCCCATCCCACCGTTCGGTTGCTCTGTTTTGTGCCCGAGATCCAATGAGCGGATGAAGTATCGACATTTGAATAATAAAACGCGATGTGATCGGTGTCGCTCAAGTAATTTCGAAACGAAACCACGCCTCCGGTTTCAATTTCATTATGCCATATTATTGAATTTGAAACGCATAAGTCATTTTCGCCATACAGGACAAAACACTCGCTGCCCGCAATTGCCCGATTATCACAAATGGAAATATTTTTAAACTGAGCCGAAGAATGGCGGCTGATAATGATTCCACCGTTTTTACTGAGACAGTTTTTACTAAACAAAAAGTTTTGAATTTTAGCTGCCGATTCGTAGCAATAAACAAGTCCGCCGTATTCAAGATTACAATTATCAATTTTTGAATGACAAACAACCGGATTCGATTTTTCGAGAAACAATGCAGAGGCATTGTAATACGGATAGGTACCTTTGGTATTGACATCGCGGATGATACAATACAGCATCGTATCGTCGTCAGCACTCTCGATGAAATGAATCCCGCACCAGCCTGCTGCAGGATCAGCAGCCTTAAATTGTATCGAATCTTGCTCTGTTCCGATTGCCTTCAAACATGCTTTTTCACTTATTTTCAAGTGATAAGGTCCTGCGAAAACAAGATTTACACCAGGTTCAATTACCAGGGATCGGTTATCGGGCACAATGATATTGCCATTGATAGCAAATGGACTGCTGCTTTTTTTCATGATACCAAACAATTCGCCTTCAAACCGTAAATATGCACGCAATTCGACTACTTGTGGCGATCTTTCGGCAATGGTTATTTTGAGGCTATCATGAATCATTTGCTTGTATGCAGAATCAGGAAAATAGGTGACTTTAAAGCTGTCGATTGTACCGGGGAGCAGCACAAATACCCGAATCGGTGACAACTCGGAGCCGCTAACGCCCGATACCTTAAAACGAGCCGCATTTGATATCGATATATCCTTTATTTTCAGCGCATTGCTGCACCCATTTTTGATGTAAACAAGCTGTTCCTTCTGCTGATCCCTTATTCCCATTTGACCGAAATCTATGGGATTCGGGCAAATCGTCAATACCAGCCGATCAGTGGTTGCGGCAAAGGCAGTGCCACCATAAGCTCCCAAATTGATGCAGAATCCGTGCGGCATGGATTCATCCAAAATTGCATCCTCAGGATCTCCGGCGTCTATACAGGGAGACGTTGGCGCTGGCGAATACGGGCGAACGGCATCGGAGGCAAAAATCGGATCGATACTATGATTGCCGCGTTCCAGATGAATTTCCGTAAAGCTATTTCGGATTCCGTGAATCGCTTCATTTGAAACGGTATCGAAGATACAATAATTTAAGCTGATCGAGCAGGGCGCATTCGTCACGCCTGTAAATGCCAGCGAAGCCCCAAATTTGGCGGAATTGTCCCAAATAATTGAATTTTTAAAACTGATGCGATTTTCACCTTCAAGGCAAATCGCTCCGCCGGTTTCACTTGCCTTGTTATTCACAACAGTAATATTTTTGAAATTAACCTGACTATCCTTGCAATAAATTGCACCTCCCCGCTGCGCCCGGTTGGTGTCGAGGAGTAAATTGGCAAAGTTGGCGTTTGAGCCGGACAGATAAAGCGCGCCTCCGCGGCTCCCCCTGTTTTCAGATAATCTCGAATATCGGATAGTCGGCGATGAGTTTTCGATGTGAATCGCACCGGAAAAATCGCCCATGTTTTCCACATTTCTTATAACGAAATACGTTAGCGTATCATCGTTGCCGGAATTGATGAAGCTTAAACCGTTCCAATCGGACTGAGGAGGTGGCGCGCGAAAATGGACTGAATCGTCAATTGATCCGTTGATGACCAGTCTCGCTTTCTCGCCAACCGTCAGCCGGCAGGGCTTGCCAAAGATGACATTGGTTCCTGCGGCGATTCGTAACGAATTTCCGGTTTCCACAGAAATATCCTGAAAAATGTAATACGGCGAATGCTGCCCGTCCCAGGTTCCCGAAATTGTTTTAGATTCAATCAAAGTGCCGCTGCTCAGCATGCCGAATCCTTCGAGAGTAAGCTCCAAATACTGAGTTGTGTCGAGATACGAGATGAAAAGCGTTCCCAGAAGCGGTCCCGGGCTGTCCGGTGTGCAGCAGATGAAAAGCTTCAGTTCAGAATCAGCTTCAAGCGCAAATGCCCCTATTAATTCGGTGAAAAGGCTACCAGTGCGACTGATGGTAAAATTTTCAGAAGCGATGAGGTAATCAATTTTGAGCGTATCCTGCCCAGCGTTTTTGATTGTAACTCCCTGGATCGATGAAGTTTCGCCGATAATCGTCGGCTCGAATTCGATATGATCCGGTTCAATGGAGAGTTTGGGTTGTGCAATATGCGTCGGCTTAATATCAACAATCCCATATTTTACAATATTAAATTCATCGCCTATATTTTCCGGCAGTAAATACCAGGCATCTGTTATTGAAACGGGCAAGGCTCCCCCCCATCCAAAATTCAGGTGATAGAAGCCATCTGTGTTGTATCCGTCCGCGATCACCGAATGCGCTGCATCGTTGTTGCTATTGGCAATGGCAAGCTGAACTGGCAATTTTTGCATGATATTTTCTTTGAATTTATTGTAAAATTTCTCCGGTGACGGAAGGTACAGCGACTCATAGCCTTTGAATTTTTGCTTCAGCGCGAATGGTACTAATCGTGTAAAGGTCACGGAAGCGCTGCTTGAATATTTCATATCCATTGCAATGCCGCAGGTGAGATTGAGTGCGGCGATTTCCTCATCATTGAGCGGTTGATTGCCGGCGTACTTATGCTGAATGTGATCGAGGTAGCGATTGAGTGCTTTGAATGACGGAAATTGCAAGCGTGTGCTGTCTTGATCAATCGCTAAATGATCGGAGGAATACCTGTCGGTTGAATCGAAAGAAACATTACCGATATATTTGTGATAATGCACGATTTGCGCCATGGCTACCGCAACACACCCAACCAGGCTGCGGCTGTTGGTTTGCGGATCGATCGGACAGAAATCATTGTATGGCGCGAGTTGGTGCCATGTCGTTTCTATCCACCCACCGGTTGGTGTGCTGCCTATGGGCGGATATTGTCGGAAAGTTTGGGAATTGCTCTTAGATATTCGATTGCTTTGATAATTACGCCATTTCAAATTATTTGCTTTTTTTATTGCCAATGGCAAGTGGGTTACAGCTTTCATTCTTTGCTGCAAATCATTGGCTAATATTTGATACAAAATATTGGCTTCGCTCGAATCTTCCGACCAGTCATGGCGGAATGAGTAGGCGATGATGGGCTCCAAATTGGTATCAGCCGAACAGATGATAAATCCCTTCGGGTGCAATGTCGCAGTGTAAGCGATGATTATATCGGAATTGTGTGCTTTAATTTCATTAATCGCCTCAAGTTGCGGCTGATGCGACAAAAGCATTTCTTGTGGCAGGTGTTGGAATCTCTCGTCGATAAAGCAAACCATACATTCTGAAATCTTGCGTCGTTCCATTGCCATTGTTCTGAGACAGGTGAGGCAAAGCATGGCAAACACCACGATTTGGACGGTTGTATTGACTCTTTTCATTATGCAAATACACCCGGATGATTGAATTGACTCTGAGAACAACTCGATGCATGCACATCATGTCATTTCGGCAGGCACTCATTGTGAGCACCTGCCTCATGACATGAAGATAAGGGAGAACAAGTATGAATTGGGCTTCTATTTCAGGAGAATGATCATCCGCGAGCGGTTTTGGCTGCTGACGAAGTAATTAAAATTCATGCGGATGATTCTGACGCAAACTGGTTTTTCAAATAAGCTTGAAAACGCAACTTTTTAAAATCGAAGGATGTTCACCGAATTTTAAAATTTTGAATTGCCGCGTATTCGCCTTGCGCGCAATCGCCCAGAGGTGAGAGGCATCCGAAGTAAGGTCGAAGCACTCATACCCGAGCGTGACCACGCTCTCGACACTTGCATCAGACGCGCTTAAACTCATTATCTTCAGAGAATCACAGATCCAGAATCGCCTGAGAAAAGCTAATCCATGGAAGCGGGGATTATTGTTCACTTGAAATTGATCCCCCACGAATCTGAATCCTTCGGTGAAATTTCCCTCAGCCAGATTGAATCCTCCGGATCCAAATGCAACACCAGCTAAAACATTGTCATATTTCCAACAAAAGCCTTCGAAAATAGGTACATCGATTGATGTGCGATAATATTCTTTTTTTGTTATCAAGGGTTTGGCAATCGATGTTTCGAATATCCTGTCTTCGTAGAGAATAAGAATAAGTTTTTCAAAGATATCACAGAGATTTCGCCGGGCAATAAACCGGTAATAACCGGGAACAAATGATGGTAATTCGTATATCCCAAGGCTGTCTGTTGTATCGGCAGCACCTGCGAATTCTATTTCATGTAAAAGAATATGTTTTTCAAAACGAATCTGGATATTTGGCAGTGGTTCCAGGGTATCGATATCGCGTATCGTTCCGGTTAAATCATATCGAGGGATTTCCAGTGCCAGCACTTCGTGTTGCTGCCGTTTGAAACAAGCCGAGAACATCAGAAAGAATGCAAGCAGCATGCACCAAATAATTCTCTCAAACTTGGGCGAAACCTCCCACATTCAACTGACAGGCTTTTTCGCGATCAACCTATAAATCGTTAAAAACATCGATAAGGTGAGAAAAGCGCTTTCATATTCAAGATTTTTGCTGCATTCGGCGACAGATCAGTTTATTTGCGCTGGTCACGCAAATTTTATTCCAGCATTTGATAACGAAAATTGGATCAATAAGTTTCTTGTTATTATTCAGTTTAATGCGTGCAGATTTTCAGCAGGAATTATTGGATAAGTGATAGACGTGAGAAATAATGCAATTTCTTGCATGGGAGTAAGAGCAACCTTGCACATGCGTAATGATCGCGCGTTTGAGGCAGATGAGATGGCTTCTACGGAATTGATATCATTTGCCAGAATGCGTAATTATTTTGGATTGGGCACAAACGATCCACCGCGGCAGCGCTTCAGGTAATTCAGCGAATGCACCTGCCCCGTCATTTCGAGATCGCCACGGTAAACAGGATCGTGCCAGCCTTCAATATCAATTGAACCTGCGAAACCGCCCCAACGCAATTCGGAGATAATATCGGTCCAGTTGCAGTCACCAAAACCGGGCGTGCGATGGAATGCGAATTGTTTCGGTCCATGAATCCCGAACTCCTGCACCACGTCCCAGTGAATGGTGCAGCACTTTCCGTGCAGATGAAATATTTTAGAGACCCATTTGCGCAATTGTGGTATGGGATCGATCAGCGATACCATTTGATGGCAGGGTTCCCATTCCAGTCCCAAATTCGGCTCAGGAACCGCGTTGAACATCATTTCCCAGGCAGTCGGATTGTGCGCAATATTCCAATCGCCGCTTTCCCAGGTGCCGCCCATATCGCAATTTTCGAACGCCAGGCGGATACCCTTATCAGCGGCGCGCTTAGCCAGATTACCGAAAACCTGTTTGAAACGCTCGATGGATTGGTCAATCGGCTTTCCCCGAACACGACCGGTAAATCCTGCCACGATATCGGCGCCGAACAGATGGGCATTGTCGATCAATATTTTCCATCCGTCCAGCGTCTGCAAATCAGTTTGTTGGGTTTCCAATGGATTCCCGAAAACGCCGACCGAACTGATAAACGCGCCGGAATCATCGATTGCTTCCATCACTTCATGAGCGAGTTTCTTGATATCGGTGTCACCCAACGTTTGCCAGAACGTAATCGAAAAACTCTCGAAACCGTGCGGCAGGATTTGTTTGATATACGGCGCGCCTTTATCTCCGGGAACCAGGGTTCCGATTCGGATGGCTTCATTTTTAACATCTAATTTCATCATCAGCTCCTTTGGTTGGTGCAATTTACATCTTACAATTATATGAATTATGAATGATCACGCATTTGAATCGAATTCTTCTCAAAGCACAGAATCTCATGTAAATTAGCAATCTATTCCTTCAGTCCGGTAAGCACCACCCCCTGAATGAAATATCTTTGCGCGAAGAAGAACACGATGATCACCGGAATAGTCATCACAGCCGATGCCGCCATGAGCATGCTCCATTCGGAAGAATTTGCAGACTGAAGTGCCTGCAGCGCTTGCGACATCGTCATCAGTAGTCGATCGTGGATGTAAATAAGCGGTCCGAGAAAATCATTCCACGACCACATAAATTGGAAAATGACAATCGTAATAATTGCCGGTCGCACGAGCGGGAACATGATTTTCCAGTATATTTGAAAATAATTGCAGCCATCGATTTTTGCTGCATCCATAAAATCGCGCGGGATTGTCTTGTAAAATTGGCGCAGCAGAAATATGAAAAATGCGTGCCCGAAAAATGACGGAGCCCATAAAGGCTTCAACGAATTCACCCAACCGATTTTAGAATAGATCAAATACAGCGGAATCATGGTGACCTGATGTGGTAACATCATGGTTGACAGCAGGATGATGAAAAATATGTCCCTGCCGGGCCATTTCAACCGGGCGAATGAAAACGCAACCATTGAGCTTGCAAGGGTGATGCCGATAATCGACAGCAGCGCCACCAGTGTTGTGTTCAGAAAATAGCGTCCAAAGTCCATATAATTTAATGTCTTGGGGTAGTTGCTAAATACAACCGGATCGGGAACAAGCATTTCGGTCAGGGTCGTTGCATTCAAAATTTGAATATCACTCTTCAATGATGTGACAATCAACCAATAAAAAGGCAGGACAAAAATAGCCGCACCGGCGATGAGAATTGCATGCCTCAAACCGATTCTGAGAGCTCCCTTAGCGCGTACTAATGACTTTTTTCTGGTCATGCATCGTCCCCCCCTCCATAGTGCACCCAGCGTGGTGCCAATTTGAAATTAATCAATGTCAAAATCAAAATGAGTAAAAATAATATCCATGCCATCGCCGATGCATACCCCATTTTGAAATGCTGGAACGCGGAATTGAATAAATACAATACATAAAAAAGCAGCGAATCTTTGGGACCGGCAGTTGTGGTATTATTGCCGATCAATACATACGCCTGCGTGAAAATCTGGAAATAGCTGATGATGCCCATGATGAGATTGAAAAATATCGTCGGGGTTAAAATTGGCAGCGTGATCCGCCAAAATTTCTGCCACAGGTTTGCGCCGTCGATTTCGGACGCTTCATAAAGCGTTCTCGGAATATTTTTCAACCCAGCCAACCAGATTACCATGCTCCCCCCTGCTCCCCAGAGCAGCATCAGCACCACACACATTTTTGTCCAGGATGCATCACCGGTCCAATTGGGTCCCCGGATGCCAACAATTTTCAACATGTAATTGACTAATCCGGATTTGGGATTGAGGAAAAAACTCCACAAGATCGCTGTTGCAATCACCGGTACAATTGAAGGCAGGTAGTACAAGGTACGATAAAGCGGAATTCCCTTCACATCCTTATTCAGCAATAGCGCGATTGACAGCCCAACAACAAGACTCAGCGGAACGCCGATTAATGAAATATATACCGTATTCCACAGGCTTTTCCAAAAAAGCGGATCATTTGCTACATAGCCGGCAATGCCCCCGGATTCAATGCTTTTATGAAAGCCAAGTAGATTTTTGAAGTTATCCAGTCCGATGAAGCGTGCCTGGTGCAACACATCATATTCGCTGAAGCTGAATAGAAGTGAAACAACCATTGGTCCGAGGGTCAGCAAGGTGAAGCCGATGAGCCAGGGCAGCGCAAACAGATAACCCGCTTGCATTTCGTGCCACGCAATCAGACTGGTGCGGCGGTATCGAAAAATTCGAAATATGCCCCAGATGACAGCGACAAGAAACACCAGCGCGAATGCCATCAATGTCGTCGAAATATTCCAGACAGGACTGACAGGTTCCCCAAACAGATGATCGAGTTCGGCTTGAACCGTGGCGGTGCCGCGATCGAGCGCTTCTCTGGGCGAAAATTCATGATACGTCGCCAAATCAGTTGCGCGGGTGACGTTATCCCAAAGCGTTTGACCGGCTGGCGTCACCGGGCGATAGCGGCTGACTTTCATCATGTCCATGCATAATTCATAACCCTGGCGCAGCGCCGGCTTATCCGTTTTGAAAAGCGTTCGCAATGTATCATTGTTTGAAGGTCGAGCGGAGATATACGGAATTGAATACGGAAATCCGACGCTGTCATTGTACTTCTTCTGTTGCAGATATTCGAACGTCGCGCCGGCGGGACTCACCATCCAGCGAATGAATTGCCAGGCTTCAGCTACATTTTTGCAGCCCACCGGGATCACCAATGAGAAACCTCCCGACCAGGTCATGAATGGCTCGCCTCGCGGAACCGGTGCTGGCGCCACACCGATATCCATATCAGGGCTGTAGCGCGCCAGCGTCTGCAAATACCAACTTCCGTCGATTTTCATTGCCACTTTTTCATTGATGAATGGTTCAGCCATGGTGCCACCACCACCGGTCGCACCGCTCCAGGTTGCTTCGAACCGGCTTACTTTCTCCTCGCGACCGCCCAGCGAATCGTACAGCGCAACGATAAACTCCAGCGCTTCAATGTTGCGCGGATGATTCAATGTACATGTTCGCCCATCCGGACTCATGAATTTGCCGCCATTCTGCCAGCCATACATATACAAGCCATTATTGCCGAACAGTGGGATGAATCCAATGGTTGCATAGTCGCCTTCCTGATCGTAAAACGTAAGCGTTTTAGAAAATTCCCACAATTCATCCCAATAGCGCGGCGGCTTTTCCGGATCCAATCCTTTCAACCTGAAAAGCTGCTTGTTGTAATACAGAATCCGATCGTCGGTGACGTACGGAATCGCATACAATTTGTCATTATAAACTGCCTCGTTCCAGCAGGCTTCATAAAAATCATCGGGATCGATATACAGGCTGTCGCGGGGATTGTGTTTCGGGCTATAAATGAGGGAATCCAGTGGAAGGAAAGCGCCGCGCGCCGCCCAGCCGCTGACCGCGAATCGATCCTGGCGCACAACTTCAGGCGGATCACCGCCGGCGATCGCGGTCATCAGCTTCTGGGGATCCATATCGCCTCTGCCACCGGGCGTTCCGATGACAACCTGAATTTTCGGATTTCGCTGGTTGAATTCCCAGATCTGGGCGATGCGTCCCTTCATGTCCTGGGTATCGTGCATGCCCCAGAAGCGGAGTCGCACCACATCATCGTCTGCTCGGGCGACTATCGCGAAGTAAAATAAAAAGATACAAAAAAATATCCGCTGAGATGTTACAAATTGACTTGAAAAAATACGGATAGAATTCATTTATGATCTCTCCAGTTACACATGGCGGCTATTTCCGCGCAGCCAAATCGCTGCAGCCTGGCGCATCTTTTTGCTCTTTTGCCAGATTATAAATCCATTCGGGGATATTGTGATCGCCATCTGCCAGTGCAGTTTCAAATAGCGCATTGGCGACTGAGAGATTATCATCTGCCACGTTCTTTGAAAACGGTTGTTTCGCGTTCAAATCGTACAGCAATGCACCTTTGCCATCTAGTTTGCAATTAAACCACCAGCGGTCATTAATCACCGTGATCGCCGAACCCCAGGCAACAGTGGCATGGTCACGGATGGTTTTTCCGCCCTGAACCGCGAAGTCGAAAAATGGTTTTCCCTGGATCACACCCGGAATTGCGACGCCGGCAGAATGGAGAATTTCCGCTGAAATATCAAAATGCTGTACAAACATATCGCTTCGGATACCGGCGCCGATGCCCTGCGGATGACGAATCATCAGGGGAATGTCAAACACCTCGGGTCTCGAAGGATATCCGCGTTTTCCCATATAATTATCATCACCAATGGAATGACCGTGATCTGAAGTAAAAATGAGCAGCGTGTTTTCGAGCAGCCCAAGTACACGCATCGCTTCCATCAAAAATCCGAACCAGCGGTCGCATAACGAAACCGATCCGCTATAGTTCGCCCGTGTACGTTTCAAAAGGTAGTTATCCATCAGTGACGTATCCGCATACCCGGATTTGACTTGTTCAACTCCTTCCTCTTTGAGGTACATCCGGCGATAATGCGCCGGCACCAGCCAGGGTTCATGCGGATCAAACGATTCTACCGTGAGGAAAAATTTATCAGCGTCCTGATTCTGTTCCAGCCAAAGCGCGGCTTCCCTCAGAACGCGTGCCGAAAAATAATCTTCCTCTCGCGTTCGGTCGTGCATATTCATTATGCATTGCTGAATAAATTCAACCGTTTGCGGCGTTTGCATCGCCGGAGGCAACCAGTAATCCAGTTCCGCCTGGCTCAATCGCGGTCCGGAGCGCTGCGGATCTTTTTCCTGTCCCCTGAGAAATAGCCACTGGTCGAATCCGCGCCAATAATTTTTAGATGGTTTGAACATGTGATACACATCGGCGACCAGACCGGTGCGATAGCCATTTTCTTTTAGAATTTCAGCCAACGTAGGTTGGTCTTCGGGAATTGGACCCCAGCCGGGTGCACCCCAAAAATCGCCCTTCAATCTGAAATCGGCGTTGTGAAAGGGATAGACGCGTTGACCGGTATATAGCGCACGCCGGGTTGGCAAAGTAGGCAACGATTCCGGATAGGCGCGGGTCATCACCAATGATTCGCTTGCCAGCTTATCGAATTGCGGCGTTTGCACTTTGCCCCAGGGCGGTTCTCCATACGTGGATACACTGTCTTTTCGAAGTGAATCGAATACAACCAGGATGATATTCATAAAATTATCTCCTATTTTTTTGATTGAAGATCGAAAGGGCTTATACGAATTTCAATGGGAAGGAAATGAAAAGATATAAAAAAAACGGTACGCTGTCAAGTCATTTCTTGTCACAACCGGAATCGCGCATTTTACGGTAGAATGGAATTGTGCATGTGTCGATCTGCAAGGATATTCGAAAATACGATGATTAGAAATATGATGCTGGTAACACCGGCAGATATGATTAAGGGGAAATCGGCAGGCTGCCCGAGCAGCAGGCATAAAATGATTTGAGGTATTATCACAGGCAAGATCACGCTCAGTGGGGTGACTGCAATTCGCCAGAAAACAGAATTTTTTCGGTAATAGAAATACCAGCCCAGCGGAAATAATAATAAAAAATTCAAACTTACGATGCCAATAAATTGCCTTCCGAAGCCGGCATGATGCGGAATGTAATCGCTCATTCCTGCCAGTCTTTCGGGCAAGCGCATCCCATCGACAAAAATCTGTTCTGCGCCATGATCATAATTCGCAACCACATGCAATGGGCGCGCTGCAAGCGACTTTGTTTCGGCATACAATTCGATATCAGACCCATTCTCTCCGGTCAGCGGATTTCGCACGCGAAAACTCAGGAATTGACCGGATTGGGCGAGAGTGAAATTGCGCTCCGCTGTATTCAGCGATAGACTCACGATTCGCGCCGGTCCATCCTGATAGACATTCGCCGGCTGCAGCCAGATTTCGATCGCCAGTTCGTTGGTCTGTTTCAGGATTTGAGCGAGTTTCCGGGCGGATTCGGTGCTCTTTATCATACTGCCTTTCAGCAAATGCAAACCAGGTTGATTTTTTTTCCAATAAACCGTATTCGGCGTCGAGATCGATAAATCAAGAGCTGGTTCGAGCTTAGAGCGATCGGTAATTCGGCGTCGGCTATCTTCTTTGAAAATATAGTGCGCGATCAGAAAGTGATTTTGGGAATCGGCATTTCCTTCCTGAAAATGTTTACGAATTTGCCCGGCAGTCAGCGCCTTCGAATAAATCGCCAATTCATAGATGCTTCCCTCCCACGGTCTGTCGCCAGTCGCTTCGTTGCCGACGCAAAGATGAAAGTCGGAATCCCAATTAGTGAAACTGGTCAACCAGAAAGCCGAAATATATCCGCTCGTGATTAGCAGGAGATACAAACTCATGATTGCCGTCATCCATTTTGGGGGATGGTCGGGCTTGGCTGAATTCAAAAGCCATTTTAATTGATCCAGGGATTTGACGCATACGTACCAACCGCCGATCACAGCGCCGAGGCTGTTGGTGAGGATGTCCGTCAGACAGGCGGTGCGCGGTAAAAAAAGCTGGCTCACTTCCATGAGGGTGCTTAAACCGATCCCTGCGATAAAAACTTTCCGCAAAATTATTTTGCGGGAGAAGGCTCGCATCTTCAATGACAACGCGTAAATCAATCCCAACGGAATAAAAAATAGAATATTCAGCGGTATATCGAGAATTTTGATTTTGCTGAAAAGCGCTTCTCCGAGCGTCAATCCCGACCGGCGATACTGGATAAGGTGTTGAGCCGAGAATTCAAAAGGCTTCAGGGTTAAAATAAACATGTAGCACAATGTCACCAGCAGCAAGATAGTCAGGGCGCGCCTGTACTCGTCATATTTATTTGAATGAATTATATCCTTATCCATCATTTTCTCCTGTCATATTTTCACGTACCCGAATCTGCTTCACCAATTTTACTAATCGGGAATATACAGCAAGCTGCGCAAAACTGGGGAAAAATATCAGAATCCCGGGAGTTGCATCGTTGAAATCGTCTGGGCAGAGGCAACAACCCGATTGCCACCAACGAATTCCCATTATATTGAAATATGCAGCACTTTTTTCCTAATGGGGACTCGAACCGCCATATTAGTCCGATTTTTCGCTTGACTTCAATCCGAATAATGCTTATTTTCATCGTTAACAAAACGTAAGATTTGTATTTTAAATTTGAAAAGTATGCTTCGAACGGAGGGATTAACATGAGAAATTGCATTGGGTTCCTGCTGATATTTGTAATCGTGCTAATCGGATGCGGTTCCGGCAATAATTTCAAATCCATTGAAAAAGATTCGGACCAATATGCTTTTTTTGAATCGCTTGCAAAATCAATACCTTCGCTTGATCCGGAAAAGAATTTTACTTTCGTCAAGACCAATCAGTTCGATTTAGATTCAAAAAAATTTTTGTTTTACCTTTACCAGGAATTATACAAGGAGAGCGGCGGACAAGTGTCGAATTATAAATCGATGACGCCCAATAGTATCGCAAAATTCGTGAAAGAAGTTGCCCAAAATCTCGTTCAACGGCGCCTGATTTTGATGGAAGCGAACGAACACGATATCGAAATATCATCCGACACCCTGCAAGCCGTCATGCAGCGGCTTTATAATGCCAGGGGAGGCAAGGAACAATTCATCAAGGAAGAGGTGGAGCCGCGAGGGATTTCCCTTGAATACCTGGAAAATGATGCCCGTGAAAACTACGTCATCGCGGAATTTTATGATAAGGTTGTTTATGGCGACATCAAGTACAACGAGCAAGAAGTCCGAAATGTTTATACGCAAGATAAAAAATCGACAGTCCGCCATATTTTTATGGTGACCCGCGGAATATCGGAAGCGGAAAAGCAGCAAGTCCGCGCAAAAATGGAATCAATTCTCAAAAAAGCCAAAGAGGGTGCTGATTTTGCAGAACTCGCAAAGTCGTATTCCCAGGATGTTCTCTCCAGGGCGAATGGCGGTTTATTGGAAGATATCGAGCGCGGAACCTACCTGCCGGAAATCGATCAAGTCGCATTTACACTGCCAGTCGGCGCGATCAGCGATATTTTCGAAAGCAAAAGCGGGCTTCATATATTGCAAATTGTCGAACGCAAGGGTGATCCCCGTCCGTATGAGGTTGCCAAAAAACAAATTATTGCCCGGTTAACTGCGGATCAACGGCGGGAAGCCTATGCAAAATTCGAGAAGATGCTCAATGACAAGTATGAAATCACTATCATTGAAAATCCCGGACAGGAAAAATGAAAATACTTGGCATTTCAGCATATTATCATGATAGCGCCGCTTGCCTGGTAGTGGATGGTGAATTGGTCGCCGCCGCTCAGGAGGAGCGATTTACCCGCAAAAAACACGATGCCGCATTCCCGAAGCATGCAATTAATTTTTGCCTCAGCCAGCATTCCATTCAGGCAAGTGATTTGGATCTGGTTGCATTTTATGAAAAACCGCTGATTAAATTCGAACGCATCCTCGAAACCTACCTGGCGTATGCCCCTTTTGGTATCCGATCGTTTGTCAAGGCGATGCCGCTATGGCTTAAAAAGAAACTCTGGATGAAAGACCTGATGCGCAGCGAACTGGATTATAGTGGCGCGATAATTTTCCCGGAGCACCATGAATCGCACGCTGCTTCAGCGTTTTATCCCTCGCCATTCAACAAATCCGCATTTCTTACAATCGATGGTGTGGGCGAATGGACGACGTCAAGCTTCGGAATCGGTGAAGGCAATCGGATAAAGCTCCTGGCTGAATTGCAATTTCCGCACTCTCTGGGGCTGCTTTACTCGGCATTCACGTATTATACAGGTTTCAAGGTGAACTCAGGCGAGTATAAGCTGATGGGATTGGCGCCATTCGGACAACCGCGCTATGTCTCCCAGATATTCGAAGAATTGTTGGATCTGAAAGAAGATGGTTCGTTTCGCCTGAATCTGGACTATTTTTCGTATTGTCATGGCTTGCGGATGATAAATCGCAAATTTGAAAAATTGTTTGGACAGCCGCCAAGAAAGCCTGAATCAAGGTTAACCCGGTTTTACATGGATATTTCGCGGTCAATTCAGGTCGTTACCGAAGATATTATTTTACGGATGTCGCGGCACCTCCACCAGGTAACCGGAATGCAAAACCTTTGTCTTGCCGGTGGTGTTGCTTTGAATTGCGTAGCAAATGGCAGGATTTTACGTGAGTCGCCATTCGATGATATCTGGATTCAGCCGGCTGCCGGTGATGCTGGTGGTGCCCTGGGCGCTGCTCTGTTTGGCTGGTACCAGTATCTCGATAAGGCGAGAAAAACCGATGAAGCGCATGATTTTCAGAAAGCATCTCTGCTGGGACCTGAATTCAAGGAAACGGAAATCAATGAGTTTTTAATCAAGCAGCAAGTTCCTTTTGTACGGCTAGAATACCAGGCGTTGATTGACCGGGTAGCAGATTTAATCGCACGCGGAAATGTGATTGGCTGGTTTCAGGGACGAATGGAATTCGGACCGCGCGCATTAGGCAATCGAAGCATTATTGGCGATGCAAGATCGCCTGAAATGCAGGAGAAGATGAACCTGAAGATCAAATTTCGCGAAAGTTTTCGACCATTTGCGCCTTCGGTTCTGGCTGAAAAAGCCGACACAATTTTTGATCTCAACCATAGCAGCCCGTATATGCTTCTGGTTGCGCCGGTCACCGAGAAAGCGCGTATTCACGAAGATGCCGCCGGGGATGAAATGCTAATCGGACTCGACAAGTTGAATCAGGTACGGTCTATTGTTCCCGCGATTACGCATGTCGATTATTCCGCGCGCATCCAGACGGTTGCGCAATCGGATAATCCGCTGTTTTATTGTTTGCTCCGGGCATTTGATAAAAAATATAGCTGTCCGCTCATTATCAATACTTCGTTTAACGTACGCGGCGAACCCATTGTGTGCACACCCGAAGATGCTTACTTATGCTTTATGCGCACTAATATGGATTTTCTCGTGCTCGGTAATTACCTGATAGAAAAGAGAGCACAAAAACCGTTGCCAAAAGATATCGACTGGTTAAGAGAGTTTGAGTTGGATTAGCAGCCGGGATATTATATCTATTCTTAATACGACTTACGCACTTTAATTATATAGTCGATAACTTATTGTAAATATTAGTGTGAAAATTTTTCAAATATCTAAAAACAA
>JAFGMA010000314.1 GCA_016927835.1 Candidatus Zhuqueibacterota bacterium
AAGTAATTTTTCTGAAAAAGTCAAGCTATTTTTTCGATGTTGCTGAAATTTAACATTTCACGCACCGGAGATTCTAAACTATAGTTAAATTGTATTATGTTTAGTATTCTCCTTCTATCACTGAAAAGTTAATTTCAATCCCTGTGGATTTCAGCTACGGGGAATTAGTCGCTATAAATTCTATCGTTTTTCCTTCACTTGCATGATGTAATTTGCCGTTGTTCTCGCGGCTCCAATCGGCTGTGTTCATCGAGTTGCAGCAAATTCAGGGCGGAGCCACTACTCCTCTGGTATAGGTTTCTCACCCGTAAGCTGGCAAGGAGGTGTATATGGTAAATAATTTACTCTCCACACTATCCCGACAAGAACTTGAAATTTTAAAACAAGGAGGACAGCACCTGCGGCACTATCAATCGGAGTTATTTGAACAACTGACTAAAATCCTTAACTCCCTTATGTTTCATAATGCGCACACACTGCATCCAAGCAAGTTGCGCGATATTGCTGCGGAGGAAACAGATACATTCATTAAGTTCCTGTCAACCGATGATGTTGGTTCAATCGATGAACGCGGAAAGAAATTGGCAGAACTCGGTATGGGGTATCAATCTTTATTAAGCATTTGCACCTGTTTTACCGATATCTGCATTGACAAACTGGGGGCAAAGAATCCTGAATTGTTAAAGCTTGCCTTGAAAGCAACCCAAACTTACGCGAATTCGGTTTTTGAAGGCTATATTCAGGGCTTTAAAATGCAATTAATAAAAGACCTGTCTCAAACCAGGCAGGCGCTTAATACGGTTCGACAACAGCAGCAAAAATAGCAAAAATAATCAGCTTTTTCGGTGCGTTAAGAATTTTAATTAATTGCGGAGGGATTCCAATGGGAACATCAAACAAAATATCGGGTATCGCCGATGATTCAAAACCGAATGCTGGGCGAATTTACGATTACTTTCTCGGTGGTGATCACAATTTTGAGGTAGACCGAATTCAGGGTGAAAAACTGAAACAGTTCGTTCCGATGGTACCGAAAATAACGCGGTTAATTTGCTGGTTTCTGGGAGAAGCTGTCCGACGACTCCTTTCCGAAGGATATACCCAGTTTCTGGATTTTGCTTCCGGTTTGCCGGTACAGGATCATATCCATCAAATTGCGCCGCAAGGAACCAAAGTGATCTATTCGGATATCGATCCCATTACGGTTGCTTATGCAAACGAGATCATCGGCGAAAATCCCGATGTCGTTTACATGCAATGCGGCAACGCCTGAATCGCTTTTAAATTCAGGGATCATTGAAAAGATGTTTGACATAGACCAGAAGGTTGCTATCGGTATGAGCGGCATCGTTTATTTCCTGCCGGAAGAAAAGGTTGCGCGTTCGTTGAAAATTCCTTATGATTTGGCTAAAAAGGGTGATCGGCTTTACCTGTCCGACAATGATTATACCGAAGAAACCGAGGCATCCAGGAATATATTAGCGGCTTTTCAACAGATGGGAGAGCCTTTTTTTGGCGACCCAGGAAAAAACTGCAAACGCTTATCGGAAAATGGAAACCAGTGGAACCCGGATACATTCCAATCGAAGAACTCCTGAATATCGATAAATCCACTTATGAGGGTGAATTTGAAACCACTGGCGGTTCTCATTATGACGTCATATTTGAAAAATAAAAGAGAAAAAACATCATGGCACTTGCATCCTTGACACTCACCGACGAAGATTAAGAAAATCTGAAACTGATCGAACCGGTCATTCGCTTGAATCAAACTGAAATTGCCCGCCAAATTAACGGCATTCTGTTTTCTTTGATGTTTGACAATATTCATACGCTCCATCCCCGGCGCCTGAGAGAATTGGGGGACGAAGAATCAAAGGCATTCCTTCGTTTCCTTACTTATCATGATCTCAGGCAGGTGAGCGAATTCGGCAAAAAGCGGGCTCATGAAGGATTGAGTCTTAAATCGATTTTGAGTATCGGTTCTTTTTTAAATCAATTTTGTGCGAAAGAAATCGGCGCCAGGAGTTCAGATTTATTGCAGGTCGCATCAAAATCAATTAATATCTGCTTAACCGAATACACTAAGGGCTATTTCGCTGAATCCAGGAAACAAACACTTCAGCAGCAGAAGGAACTCAGTCGGGTGCTTTCTAATGCACTCGCAGGACAACGGCGCGAGCTGCTCATCCGAAACCACGCCATAAATGCTTCGATTAATGCAATTCTACTCGCCGATTTCGAGGGAAAAGTAACCTATGTCAATTCTGCGTTTTTATCGTTACTGGGATATTCTGACATCGATGAAGTGCAGGCAATTGAAAACGTTGGTGTGCTTGTAGACGAGAAAGTCGAGAAAATTTTTAAATCACTCCCACAAATAAAGAACTGGCGAGGTGAATTGAAGATTGAGCGAAACGCGCTTATGATGCTTGAGGTTGAAATGTTCGCCTCTGTTATCCAGGACGAAGGCAACAATTTGATCGGCGCCATGGCATCCTTTGTGGATATTACCGAACGCAAGAGGTTGGAAGCCCAGTTCCGACAGGCACAAAAAATGGATGCCCTGGGACACCTTGCAGGCGGAATCGCTCATGATTTCAACAACCTGCTGACCGCTATCGGAGGGTATCTTGAACTTATCTCATTAGATGCGGATAAAAGCTCGCAGTTGTATAAAGATATCATGCAAATCAAGGTGGCTGTTGACCGCGGCTCGGGCTTGACTAAACAGCTTCGCTATTTCGCAAGAGAAGCTTCCGGTGAGCGTACGCCCGTGAATCTGAATTCCCTGATCATCGAAAGCCATGACTTGTATAAGCTGACCTTTCCACCGGAAATCAACATAATCCTGAAACTGGAATCTGAATTGTGGACAATTGATGCGGATCCTTCCCGGATCAGCCATGTTCTGATGAATTTTTGTGTGAATGCGCGTGATGCAATTCAAGAAAATAATCTGCAGAAAAAACCGAAAAATTCCCTCGAATCCGCGGACGGAACGGTGACGATTCAAACTCAAAATGTAACGCTCGATGATGAATCTGCCAGTCGATTTCTGAAAGCATCGCCCGGGCAGTATGTTTGCCTTAGCATCGCCGACACCGGAATCGGTATGTCCGATAAGGTAATAGATCGCGTATTCGAACCTTTTTTCACAACCAAAAAAGATCAAAAAGGAACGGGGCTCGGTCTTTCAATCGTTTATGGCATCATTGAAAAACATAAAGGATTCATCGATATTCAAAGCAAATTAGGCGAAGGTACAACATTCAAAGTTTATTTCCCGGTATCTGTTGCTGCTGATATAATTCCTCATGACAGGGATGCCAGACCGGCATCAATTTCGTCAAAAGAAGCCGTAAAGGTAACCATTCTCGTTGTTGATGACGAGTCGCAAATACTCAACCTGGTTTCACGCATACTTAAAAAATGCGGCTACGAGGTCATTACCGCCAAAAGCGGAAAGAACGCGCTCTCAATTTACGAAAAACAGAATGGCAATATTAGCCTGGTCATCCTGGATATGATTATGCCCGAAATTGGCGCAAGGAGTGCTATGAAATGATGCGCAACATCAATCCGGATGTGAAAGTCATTATAAGCACTGGTTTTACAGCCGATAACTCCGCGTATGATATGATGCGCCGCGGAGTTGTCGGCGTCATTGAAAAACCCTTCGATTTAGTCAAACTGTCTCAGGCAGTAAAGGAAGCGCTGCAAAAATAGCGAGTCCGGCGACCTGCTGCCATTGCAGTCCACACACCCTGCCCGCAAAACCATCTCTTAGCTCCGCCAAATCTGCGGCTATCGTTCATCAATCCTTTTCTTGAGCTCTGTTCTCGCATCCGTTGGCGTCTGCAACGCTTAGAATAAAACGGTTGGTATTCTCGTTCCCTGTCCCCGGCTGGAAATGCGCATTTCGAGGCTCTGCCTCAAGAAAATGAAAATTCAGTCGTGCGGCAGCGTCCCAATTTCACACTCCCTCCGGACGCCTTGAGCGAGAGAAAATTCCCGATTCAATATTGAGAAACATTGCCGCGGACGATGTGCGCAACGTCTTGCCCATCCCGCTTTGCCCCATTTTCTTTTAAAACTTTCATTTGCATTTCAGGATCGATTTTATTACATTCTCAAGCATTAAACAATATTGCACTTGCTTGATGCTTTTTAAAAAATTTTAATTATCTGTTATGGAGTTGAAAAATGCTAAAACCTGTGCTGAATACAAATATCGAAGGTGCGAAACCGCCCAGACGGGGAAAAGTCCGTGACATTTATAATTTTGGCGACAGGCTGCTAATCGTGGTGACTGATCGTGTCTCTGCTTTCGATGTGATCATGCCCAACGGCATTCCCGATAAAGGTAAAATTCTGAATCAAATTTCCGCATTCTGGTTTGACCGTACAACCGGGATTATCCCGAATCACAAAATTTCAATCGAGATCGATGATTTCCCTGAAGTTTGCCGGCAGCACCGGGACATGCTCATCGGGCGTAGCATGCTGGTCGAATGCGCTGAGCCGCTGCCGGTGGAATGTATCGTTCGCGGCTACCTCGCCGGCTCAGGCTGGAAGGATTATCAAAACACCGGTGCGGTTTCAGGCATCGAGCTGCCGCAAGGATTACCCGAATACAGTCGTCTCGATAAACCGATTTTCACGCCATCAACGAAAGCCGAATCCGGGCATGATGAAAATATTACAATACAGCAGATGGAAAACCTGGTCGGCAAGGACATCGCCCGGAAAGCCATTGAGAGCAGCCTGGCGATTTATAAATGGGGCAGGAAGTTCGCCGAAAAAAAAGGAATCATCATCGCAGATACAAAATTTGAATTCGGGTTACAGCACGGTGAACTGGTTTTAATTGACGAAGCCCTGACGCCCGATTCCTCCCGCTTCTGGCCCATGGACTCATATCAACCCGGCATATCACCCAAAAGCTTTGATAAACAATTTGTGCGCGATTATTTGCAGACACTCGATTGGGACAAAACACCACCGGCTCCGGCTCTGCCCGAAGATGTCGTGCTGAATACGCGGAAAAAGTACATCGAAGCGTACGAACGGTTGACCGGTCAGATTTTTCAATCTTAAATCATGAACCTGCATGCCACTCCAATTCGCCACCCGACAATCCTGAGTTTCGCTCTAAAGCTATAGCTATCCGATGATCCTTTTTGCCATCTTTCATGCGCGCTTTAAAACTTTTTTGCTCTTCCTGAAGTCTTACTAATTGATTTTTTAATAAACACAATCAAACAATCGTTTTGGAGGCAAAATATGAAAACAAATCAATTTTCATGGCGCGCAGCAGGCATAGCCGGATTTACGATATTGGTGCTTGTTCTGATGTTGATGAGCGTGTCCGAAAGCCATGCTGCCGCTAAAGAGAAAAAAGGCTGGCTCGGTGTGCAAATCAAGGAATTAACTCCTTCATTGCGCGATGAATATTCAGTGGGAGACCGCAAGGGACTCCTCATTACCGAAGTCGTTCCGTGCAGCCCGGCTGATAAAGCCGGCCTGGAGGACGAGGATGTGATTCTAACGTATGATGGCAAGCAAGTTGAAAAAGCGGATGTATTTGCCAGCCTGGTTCAAAAAACCAAACCCCGAACGACGGTGAAAATTGGAATTTTCAGAGAAGGCACCGAACAAACAATTAACGTGAAAATCGGCAAAGCCAAACGAACACAATCGGCATTCTTTCAGGATGAATTCATTAAAAAGTTTAACATCCAGGAGAACGGTCCGAAACTCGGCGTAAAAGTCCATCCGCTGAATAAAGACCTGGCAGCATATTTCAACGCCGCCGAAGAAAGCGGTGTCCTGGTTCTCGACGTAATCGATGACACACCCGCTGAAGAAGCCGGATTAAAAGCCGGAGATGTCATCACCCAGGTAGATGACAAGACAATCAAAAATCCGGATGAACTTATTGAAACCATTTCGGATTATGACGAAGACGAAGAAGTAACCATTCAATACATCCGTCACGGGAAGTCCGGGAAAGCAAAAGCCACGCTTAAAGAAATCGAGACGTCGATGCAACTGCCCGGAAAAGCCGGCAAGAAAATTATTCGTAAATACAATACGGGACAGGGGCATGATGTCGAAATCTTTATGCCTGATGACGCGTCTCCGGGAGAATTTATCCAGCCGAAATCCCGTCAAATTATCATTAAAAAACACGGAACCGGCAGCGATGTCATCTGATCGCTGACTTCGTGCAAAAATAATTTACGCTCCCTTTCACGTGATCGCCCACGAAAGACACTGCTTTCCCGATCCTGCCGATCTAAATTGTGCATTTCGTGGGTGCATATTTTAATCCGCTTTCTATTCAACCTGCCACGAATCCATTCGAACGCAGCGCCCGCGTATACAGTCATTTTTCAGCCATAATTCATTTTACGCTAAAAGAGAATGAGAACAAGGGTTAAACGGATGGAGCGGATGTTATACTTCAAGCGGTCATAAATTAAACTTTGCACGGGCACAAATTGAACTTTCATGTCATTGCGAGCGAAACGGAGTGCAGCGAAGCAATCCCATGAGGTTAAGCACTGAA